>NZ_JBEXUE010000159.1:0-19529 GCF_040614275.1 Streptosporangium sp. NPDC006013 | reverse complement strand
CTCCACGAACGGTCCGGGTGTGGCCATCACGGTCACACCGCCGGCCAGCGCGAGCGTGCATTCCCCCGAGACCAGTGCCTGTGCCGCCAGATGCACCGCGACCAGCGAGGACGAGCAGGCCGTGTCGACCGTCACGGCCGGGCCCTCCAGGCCCAGGGTGTAGGACACCCGGCCGGAGACGACGCTCGCGGCGGTCCCGGTGCCCCGGTAGCCCTCGAACTCGCCCGCGCCCAGCATCCCGCTGTAGTCGGTGTACATCACCCCGGCGAACACGCCCGTCCGGCTGCCCCGGAGCGTGACCGGGTCGATTCCGGCCCGCTCGACGGCCTCCCACGAGGTCTCCAGCAGAAGTCGCTGCTGCGTGTCCGTCGCCAGGGCCTCCCGCGGGCTCATCCCGAAGAAGTCCGCGTCGAACTCCGCCGCGTCGTGCAGGAAACCGCCCTGTCTGGTGTACGAGCTGCCCGCGTGGTCGGCGTCCGGATGGTAGAGCGCGTCCAGGTCCCAGCCACGATTGACCGGAAATCCCGTGATCGCGTCACGGCCCTCGACCACCAGCCGCCACAGGTCCTCCGGTGAGGCGACGCCACCCGGGTAACGGCAGCTCATCCCGACGATCACGACCGGGTCGTCGGCGACCGACGTGATCGTGGCCGGAACGGCCACGTCCCGCTCGCCCAGTGCCTCCTCCAGCAGGAACTCCGCCAGTACGGTGGGCGTGGGGTGGTCGAAGACCAGCGTGGCCGGAAGCCGCAGCCCGGTCGCCGCGTTCAACCGGTTACGCAACTCCACCGCGGTCAGGCTGTCGAAGCCCAGCTCACGAAACTCCCGCCGGACGTCCACCGCCTTCGGCGAGGTGTGCCCCAGCACCACCGCCACCTCGGTACGCACCAGGTCCACCAGGAGCCGGACACGCTCCGCGGGCTCCAACCCGGTCAGCCGTCCCGCCAGCGCGCCGTCACCGGCCACGACCGACGACACCGCCGACCTGCGAACCCCCCGCACCAGCCCGCGCAGCAGATGCGGCACCTCACCACCCGCCCGCACCGCCGCCAGATCCAACCGGACCGGAACCACGGCGGGCTCACCGGAACCGATCGCCGCCTCGAACAACACCACACCCTGCTCCGGCGTGATCACCGACACCCCGGCACGCGTCAACCGGCGCGCCTGAACCTCATCCAACCCGCCCGTCATCCCCGCGTCCCGCCCCCACGGACCCCATGCCAACGACACCCCCGCCAGCCCCAGCGCCCGCCGATACTCAGCCAACGCGTCCAGGAACGCGTTCGCCGCCGCGTAGTTCCCCTGCCCCGAAGCCCCGAACGTCCCCGCCACCGACGAGAACACGATGAAATCGGCCAGCTCCTCATCAAGGGTGAGCTCGTGCAGATGCCAGGCCGCGTCCACCTTCGGCCGCAACACCGCGTCCAACCGCTCCGCCGTCAGCGACGGAATCGTCCCGTCATCCAGCACACCCGCGGTGTGAACCACCGCCGTCAACGGATGAGCGGCATCGATCCCAGCCAGCAGCGCCGCCACCTGATCCCGATCGGACACATCACACGCGACGATCTCGACCTCGACCCCATGCGCGATCAACTCCGCCTGCAACTCCACCACACCCGGAGCATCCAACCCCCGACGACTGGTCAACACCAGACGCCGCACCCCACGCTCGGCCACCACATGCCGCGCGAACAACCCACCCAGACCACCCGTACCACCAGTGATCAACACCGTCCCCTCGGGATCCCAGACCCGGCCCTCGCCCGGATCAGAGCCATCCTCGGAGCCGGAACCGCCGACAAGAGCGGAATCACGCTCGGAATCGGACCCCTCAACGAGGCCAGAGCCACCGGCGACACCAGAACCAGAAGCGGAGCCGGACGTCACCCGCGCCAGGCGCGGCACCCGCACCTCACCCCCGCGCACCGCGACCTGCGGCTCACCCGAGTCCAGCACCCCGAGCAGCGACGGTGGGGAAACCCCCTCCTCGACATCCACCAGCACGAACCGGCCAGGATTCTCCAACTGCGCGGAGCGCACCAACCCCCACACCGCCGCAGCCCCCAGGTCAGCGACCACCTCGCCGTCACCGGCCGCCACCGCACCCCGCGTCACCACCACCAACCGCGAACCGGCACACCGCTCATCGGCCAACCACCCCTGCACCAACCCCAGAACACGAACGGTCAGGGCACGCACCGACCCCACCACCGCGCCCGCCGGATCCGAGACCGCCTCGGCCACCACCACACCCGGCACCGGCCCCGCCAGCAGCGACGGCAGATCCTCATGAGCCAGAACCGCCTGCCCGGCCGCCCGCCAGGCCTCGGCGACACCCAGCACGTCCGGGCCGAGCACCGCCACCGGTGACACCTCACCCGAGGAAGGCTCCGCCAACGGCGTCCACTCCACCCCGAACAGCGCCTCCCGCTCGACTCCCCCGCCCTGGAAAGCCGCGCCAAGCCGGTCGGACGGGATCGGGCGCAGCGCCAGTGAGCGCACCGACAACACCGGCTCCCCGGCCACGTCCACCGCACTCAACGACACCGCGTCCTCACCCACCCACGCCAACCGCACCCGCAACACCGACGCCCCACCCGCGTGCAGACACACCCCACCCCACGAGAACGGCAACCGCACCCCCTCGTAACCTCCCGCCCCGTCGAAGGCCACCACATGCAACGCCGCGTCCAGCAACGCCGGATGCACCCCGAACACCCCGCCATCCACAACCCGCTCAGGCAACACGACCTCGGCGAACATCGCACCGTCCGCCCCCCGCCACGCCGCCCGCACCCCCTGAAACACCGGCCCGTAACTCAACCCACTCCCAGCCAACCGCTCGTACAACCCATCCATCTCGACCACCGACGCACCCCTCGGCGGCCACACCCCACCCTCGAAAACCTCGAACCCCTCCCCGACCCGGCCACCGGCCACCACACCGTTGTTTCCCGCACCGATCCCACCACCGGCCAGCACACCACTGGCGTGCCGTACCCAGGCATCGTGCTCACCGGCCCCCGCAGGCCGGGCGTGAACACTCACCTCACGCCGCCCCACCCCGTCCGCCGCCCCCACCCGCACCTGCACCGCCACCGCGTCATCCTCACCCAGCACCAACGGCGCGACCAAGGTCAACTCCTCGACCACATCACACCCGACCTCATCACCCGCCCGCACCACCAACTCCAAGAACCCCGTACCAGGGAAGATCACCATCCCGCCCACCACATGATCGGCCAACCACGGATGCGACCCCAACGAGACCCGACCCGTCAACAACGCCTCATCGGTATCGGCCAACCCCATGACCGCACCCAGCAGCGGATGCCGGGCAGCCGTCAGGCCCAGCCCTCGGGCATCCCCAGCCCAGGTCGGGTTCGGCCAGTAGCGCTCGCGCTGGAAGGCGTACGTCGGCAACTCCACCCGGCGGGCACCGGGGAGAACCGCCTGCCAGTCCATCGGCACCCCACGCACGTGCAGGGCCGTCAGCGCCGACATGACCGTCGTCCGCTCGTCGCGGCCCCCGCGCAGTGCCGGCACCAGCACCGCCTCCGCCTCCCCTTCGGGGTCCGTGGCGCGTGGGTGCGGATCCGGCGTCGAGTCGCTGTCACGCGAGTCCGGGACCGCGGCGAGGGTGTCGGACGCCATCGCGGTGAGCACCCCGTCGGGGCCGAGTTCCAGATAAGCCCGCACCCCCTGAGCCTGCAACGCCCGCACGCCGTCGGCGAACCGCACCGCGCCGCGCACCTGCTCCACCCAGTAATCCGGTGAGCACACCTGCTCGGCGGTGGCCGCCCAGCCGGTCAGCGTCGACACGATCGGGATCTCCGGCGGGTTGAAGGACAGCGCCCCCGCCACGGCCCGGAAGTCCTCCAGCATCGGGTCCATCAGCGGCGAGTGGAACGCGTGCGACACCCGCAACCGCTTCGTCCTGATCCCCCGCTCCTCCAGAGCGGCGGTCACCTCCAGCACCGCCGCCTCCACCCCGGAGATCACCACCGAGGACGGACCGTTCACCGCCGCGACCGACACCTCACCCTCACGCCCGGCCAGCAGCTCGACGACCTCCTCCTCGGAGGTCCGCACCGACACCATCGCCCCACCCTCGGGAAGCGCCTGCATCAACCGCGCCCGCGCCGCCACCAACGCACACGCGTCGGCCAGCGACAACACCCCCGCCACATGAGCCGCCGTGATCTCCCCGACCGAGTGCCCCGCCAGCACGTTCGGACGGATCCCCCACGAGGACACCAGCCGGAACAACGCCGTCTCCACCGCGAACAGCGCCGGCTGCGCCCACCCGGTCTGGTCGAGTGCCTCCGCCTCGGCCGACCCCGCCTCGGCGAACAACACCTCGCGCAACGACCGGCCACCCACTCCTCCAGCCGACCCCCGCTCCACCCCCTCAAGCAGCGGGTCGAGCTCCGCGACCACCTCGTCCAACGCCGCCGCGAACACCGGGAACCGCTTGTACAGCTCCCGGCCCATCCCGGCCCGCTGGCTGCCCTGACCGGTGAACAACACCGCCAGCTTGGCCTGCCTGCCATGGCCCTTGATCACACCGGTGGCGCCGCCGTCCGCGAGCGCCGTCAACCCCGCGCGCAGTTCGGCGTGATCGGCGGCGAGAACCCCCGCTCGATACTCGAACGCCGACCGCGTCGTGGCCAGCGAGAACGCCAGGTCGTCCATCGACGTCTCGGGCACGCCGTCCACATGTGCGAGCAGGCGCGCGGCCTGGGCCCGCAGCGCCTCGTCCGTCCGGCCAGACAGCAGCACGGGCACCACACCCGCGGGCGTCCTGTCGGCCGTGGGCGCGTCCGCCTCGAATTCCGGCGCCTCCTCCAGCACCACGTGGGCGTTGGTGCCGCTCACCCCGAAGGACGACACTCCCGCCCGGTGCGGCTGCCCGGTCTCGGGCCAGGAGCGCTGCTCGGTCAGCAGTTCCAGCGTGCCCGCGGACCAGTCCACCCGCGACGAGGGCGCGTCCACATGCAGCGTCTTCGGTAGCACCCCGTTCCGCATCGCGAGCACCATCTTGATCACACCGGCCACACCGGCGGCCGCCTGCGTGTGACCGATGTTCGACTTCACAGAACCCAGCAGCAGGGGCCGTTCCCGGTCCTCGCCGAACGTGGAGATCAACGCCTCGGTCTCGATCGGGTCGCCCAGCGTCGTACCGGTCCCGTGTCCCTCCACCACGTCGATGTCCGCCGCCGACAGCCGCGCGTTCGCCAGGGCCTCACGGATCACCCGCTGCTGTGAGGGGCCGTTCGGCGCGGTGAGGCCGTTGGAGGCGCCGTCCTGGTTCACCGCGGAACCACGGATGACCGCGAGCACCTCGTGCCCGTTGCGCCGGGCGTCCGACAGCAGTTCCAGCACCAGCACGCCCACGCCCTCGGACCAGCCCGTGCCGTCGGCGCTGTCGGCGTACGCCCTGCATCGCCCGCTGGGCGACAGGCCGCCCTGGCGGTTGAACTCGATGAAGGTGCTGGGCGTCGACATGACCGTCACACCGCCCGCGAGCGCCAGGGTGCACTCGCCCATCCGCAGCGAGTGCGCGGCCCAGTGCAGCGCGACCAGCGATGACGAGCAGGCCGTGTCCACCGTCACCGCCGGGCCGACCAGGCCGAGCGTGTACGACAGCCTGCCGGACATCACGCTGTTCGCCGTACCGGTGAGCCCGAAGGCGTCGATGTCGTGCGGCAGGGTGTCGCGGTAGTCCGGGGACATCGCGCCGATGAAGGCACCCGTCTGGCTGCCCCGCAGCGCGATCGGGTCGATGCCCGCTCTCTCGACGGCCTCCCAGGTGGCTTCGAGCAGCAGCCTCTGCTGCGGATCCATGCCCAGCGCCTCCCGGGGGGAGATGCCGAAGAAACCGGCGTCGAAGTCCGCCGCGTCACGCAGGAACCCACCGGACAACGACGGCGGGACGGCGTCGCCGTACTCGTCCCGAAGCCTGTCAAGGTCCCAGCCACGATCGGCGGGCGGCTCGGATACCGGATCACCGCCCTCGGCGAGCAGCTGCCACAGGTCCTCCGGCGAGGACACGCCGCCCGGGTACCGGCAGGTCATCCCGACGATCGCGATCGGTTCCAGGTGCTGTTCTTCAAGGTCGTGGACGCGTTGCCGGGTGCGCCGCAGATCCGCGGTCGCCCGCTTGAGGTATTCCCGGAGTTTCGCTTCGTTGTCCATATCAGCTCAACCCTTTTCGACGACCGGCACGAACTCATCAACTCGCCGGGCCTCGAATGCTTCGCAATCGAGTTCGGCGATCACAGCGCCACCGTGTGCGCCTCGCAGGCGGTCACCGGCGAGGCGCACGGACCCGCGCCTCGCGGGAAGGTACGGGCAGGGGGCGAGGAGTCAGGGGGTTCGACACCTTCGCAGGCACCGCACGCCGCGCCGTCCGGACTCACACCGCCGCATCGAGTTCACAAGCTCCATCCACATCGGCCCAGTCTTGGCCCGGCGCTCCCTGAAAATCATTAGTAACTGCGGCCGCGGCGCCACCGTCCCGGCCGGTCGTTTTCTTGGTGACGGCTCTACGGCGCGTCCCGCCGTGCGCGGAGACCGCACGGCCCGTGACTCTGGGGAAATGACCAGCGCGCGGGACCTTACCCTCGCGCAATGGCCGGTCAGCTTCACATCACATCAGAGTTGTCAGACTACGTTCACGAGATGTCGTCGCGGGAGGACGAGATCCTGCGTTCCCTGCGGGAGGAGACCGCGGGCCTGCCCGCGGGCAGGGCGATGCAGGTCACGGCCGAGGAGGGGCAACTGCTGGCACTGCTGGCCCGCCTCACCTGCGCGCGGACCGTGCTGGAGGTCGGTACCTTCACCGGCTACAGCACGCTCTGCCTGGCCCGCGCGGTCGCTCCCGGAGGCCGCGTCATCACCTGCGACATCACCGAGCGGTGGCCCCGCTTCGGAATGCCCTACTGGCGCCGGGCCGGCGTGCTCGACCGGATCGACCTGCGGATCGGCGACGCGTCGGACACCCTTGCCGCGCTGCTGCTCGACGAGGGGCCGGGGTCGGTCGACTTCGTGTTCATCGACGCCGACAAACCAAACTATCCGAAGTACTACGAGGCCGGCCTCGCGCTGCTCAAGGACAACGGGCTCATCGCGGTGGACAACACCCTGTTCTTCGGCAAGGTCGCCGACCCGGCGGCACAGGACGCGGACACCGACGCCATCCGCAGGTTCAACGCCCTCCTCCTGGAGGATCGTCGGGTGGACATCTCACTGCTGCCGATGGCGGACGGCATCACGCTGGTACGCAAGAAGGGCCCTGCGGAACCGCCCTGTTAGGCGACGGGCGAAGGGCTGAGGACATCGGAAAGCCGGATCTCGGGCGAAGACCCGAGATCCGGCGCGATGAGGTCCATCGTGGTGGGCGGGTCCTGCGGCGTCGGGACGAGGTGGAGCCGTTGCAGGCCGCTGACGCCGGGGGCGGGCAGCCTCCCGAGGCACGGGCAGGTCTCGCCGGTGAACCCGCTGAACCGGTAGGCGATCTCCATCATCCGGTTGCGGTCGGTCCGGCGGAAGTCGGCCACCAGGTGCGCGCCGGCGAGCGCGGCCTGGTCGACCAGCCAGCGCAGGATCACCGCGCCCACCCCGAAGGACACGACCCGGCACGACGTGGCGAGCAGCTTCAGGTGCCACGCATGCGTGCCCAGCTCCAGCAGAACGACTCCGACCGCGCCGTGCGGCCCGAAACGGTCGCTCAACGAGGTGACCAGGACGCGGTGCCGGGGGTCGTCGAGCAGCCGGACCAGCGTCTCCTGTGAGTAATGCACGCCGGTGGCGTTCATCTGGCTGGTGCGCAGGGTCAGCTCCTCGACGCGGGCGAGGTGCTCCACGGTCGCGTGCTCGATGCGCATCACCAGGTCGAGTGAGCGGATGAACCTCTCATCCGGACCGGTGAAGCCGGACTTCGCGGCCTGCCGCCGGAAACCGGCCTGATACATCTCCCGCCGACGCCGGGCGTCCTCGGTCACCGTCTCCGGGCTGAACTCCGGCAGCCCGGCCAGCTCGGCGACCTGATCGGCGGAGTAGCACCGTACGTCGGGAAGATGGAATGCCACCTCGGCCCGCTCCGCGGCCTGGTCGTCCACGAACGCCATCGCGCCGTGGGCGAACCGCAGCTCCTCCGCGATGCGCCGGATCGAGCCGGACTTGGGCGACCAGCTGATGTGCGGCAGCACGAAGTACTCCGCGATGCCCAGCTTCTCAAGCTTCGCCCAGGCATGGTCATGATCGTTCTTGCTCGCGACAGCCTGCAGGATACCCCGGGAGTCGAGCACCTGGATGAGTTCACGTACGGACTCCGGCAGGCGGACCTCGTCATCCTCCAGCAGGGTCCCCTGCCATAGCGTGTTGTCCAGATCCCACACCAGACATTTCACCATCGCGGTCTTGTCGAGCACCTGTTCTCCTCGTCTCGGTCAGCGCGACTGCGCGACGGCGTGCTGGGCGAGAATGAGCTGGCAGATCTCAGTGCTGCCCTCGATGAGTTCCATGAGCTTCGCATCCCGGTAGGCCCGCGCCACCACGTGGCCGTCCTGCGCCCCCGCCGACGCCAGCACCTGTACGGCCGCCGCCGCACCGCGTGCGGCCTCGGTCGAGCCGACGTACTTGGCCAGGACCGTGGCGATCACCATCTCCGGCGACCCCGCGTCCCAGCAACGGCTCGCGTGCTCGCAGACCCGTGTCGCCGCCTGCTCGGCCGCCATGAGCTCGGCGAGGTACCGGGCCACGAGTTGGTGCTCCGCCAGCGGCCGGCCGAACTGCCGACGGGTCCTCGCGTGCGAGCCTGCCGCGGAAAGGCAGGCCCGCAGAATCCCGACGCAGCCCCAGGCCACCGATATCCGGCCGTAGGCCAGAGCCGTGGTGACCAGTAGTTGGAGTTGCTGTCCGCCGCCGCCGAGCACGGCGCTCGCGGGCAGCCGGACGGCGTCGAGGCTGACGTCGGCGTGCCCGGCGGCCCGGCAGCCACTCGGGTTGGGCACCGGCCGTATGGTGACTCCCGGAGCGTCGGCGGGCACGACGACGGCGGCGCCGCCGTCCCCGTACCGTCCGAAGACGACGATCGAATCGGCGTAGCGGGCCACGGTGGTCCACGCCTTCTGCCCGTCGACCACCACCGTGTCGCCGTCGGCACGTATTGTGGTGGCCATCGCCGTCACATCGCTGCCGGCGTCACGTTCACTGAAGGCGACGGCGGCCAGCTCGCCGCCGGTCAGCCTGGGGAGGTACTCCTGCCGCTGGCGGGCGTCACCAAGCCGTTGGATCGTCCACGCCGCCATTCCCTGTGACGTCATCACGCTGCGCAGGGAACTGCACAGGCTGCCCACGTGTGCGGTGAAAGCGCCGTTGTCCGAGCTGCCCGCGCCGATGCCGCCGTATTCGACCGGCACCTCGGCGCACAGCAGGCTCTGCTTGCCAAGGGTCCGGAGCATCTCCACGGGGAGGACACCGGCAAGGTCCCATGCCGCGGCCTGGTCCCCGACCAGGTTCGTGACCTCTTCGCACGCGTCGGCGCGCCATTCAGGCATGGTCCGCCACCGGTGTGTCAAGCAGCCGCAGGACGAGGGACGTCATCCGCTCGACAGTGCGGAAGTTGTCGAGTTTCAGGTCCTCCCCGATGATGGCGATGCCGTACGCCTGCTCCAGGTAGACGACCAGTTCCATGGCGAACATCGAGTTGACGAGCCCGGAGGCGAACAGATCCTTGTCGACGGCGACGTCCGTCTTGATCCGCTCTTCGAGGAACTCGTGGATCCGCTGCTGGACGGTGTCGGGGGTCGACTGAACCGTCTCTTCTGATCTCGTGTTCACGAGAGCACCTTCTCGTAGTCGTAGAAGCCTTTACCTGACTTGCGTCCGAGGTGTCCTGCGGCCACCTTCTCCAGCAGCAGCTCACAGGGTTGGAAACTCGCGTCGCCGGTACGCTCCCACAGCATTCGCAGCGCGTCGGCCAGGTTGTCCAATCCGATCAGGTCGGCCGTGCGCAGGGGTCCGGTGGGATGCCCGAGGCAGCCTCGCATCAGGTCGTCGACCGACTCGGCGGTGGCCACGCCGGCCGCGACGATCCGCGCCGCCTCGTTGATCATGGGGTGAAGAAGCCTGCTCGTGACGAACCCCGGGGCGTCCCGAACGACGATCCCGCGGCGCCCCATCCGCGCCAGCAGCTCGGTGACCGCGGTCATGGTCTCATCGCTCGTCCGGTCGCCCCTGATCACCTCCACCATCGTGATCAGGTAGGCCGGGTTCATGAAATGGATGCCGACCAGCTCATGCGAGCGGTCGGTGAATCTCCCCAGCTCCCCTATCGGGATGCCCGAGGTGTTGGAGACCAACGGTGTGCCGGTCTTGACCAGCCTCGACACCTCGCCCAGCACTTTCGCCTTGATCTCGGTGCCCTCGGTGACCGCCTCGATGACCGCGGTGGCGTCGGCGACGGCCTCAAGCTCCATGGTCGTCGTCAGACCGGCCGCCGGGCGCTCTGCCGGCACCGCGCCCATGAGCCGTGCGTGCCGGAGCTGGAGGTCGATGCGGCGCCGGGCGTCGGCGAGCTTGTCCTCCGACACGTCGACGAGCACGACCGGGATACCGTGGCCGATCGCCACGACGGCGATACCCGTGCCCATCACCCCGGCACCCACGACTCCCAGACGAGCACCTTCCACTTCACTCATCCCTGAGCCTCACATAACGGTTGGAGTTTGCCCGTCCCTGTGCTTCACGGATCGCTTCTCCTGATGCCCTGGCACAGGGACGGTCGTAAGGACAGGACGCATGAGAGCTCCGGTGAGCTCACCAGCTCGATGCGAGGATGAGGTCTCCGAACTCCCGCTCGCGCGAGGCGTTCTGGAGATCGGATTCCACCATCATGTGCATGAGTTGCTCGAAGCCGACGGTCGGCTCCCAGCCGAGTTCGGCTCTGGCGCGACTTGGATCGGCGCAGAGGGTCTCCACCTCTGCGGGACGCACAAGCCCCGGATCGATGACGACGTGGTCCCGCCAATTCAGTCCGACGTACTCGAAGGCCATCCGTACGGCGTCATGCACCGAGTGCATGCAGCCGGTGCCCACGACGTAGTCGGTGGGCTCGTCCCGCTGCAGCATGAGATGCATCGCGCGGACATAATCGCCGGCGAACCCCCAGTCGCGGACCGCGTCGAGATTACCGAGGTACAACTTGTCCTGCAGGCCGAGTTTGATCTGGGCGACACCGAGGGAGATCTTTCGCGTCACGAATTCCGCGCCCCGGCGCGGCGACTCGTGGTTGAACAGAATGCCGGAGACGCCGTACATGTTGAACGACTCACGATAGTTCCGGGTGATGAAATGGCCATATGTCTTCGCCACCCCATAGGGGCTGCGCGGGTGAAAGATCGTCGTCTCGTGTTGCGGACTTTCCACGACCTTGCCGAACATCTCCGAGGACGATGCCTGGTAGAAGCGGATCTGACCACTGCTGTCGGTGCGGGACTTGTCCAGCCCGCACACCAGGCGGATCGCCTCCAGCGTCCGGAGCACGCCCATCCCGTTGACCTCGGCGGTCAGCTCGGCCTGCTGCCAGGACATCGGGACGAAGGAGATGGCGGCGAGGTTGTACACCTCGTCGGGCTGCACCTTGTCCACCGCCGTGACCAGGCTCCCCTGGTCCAGCAGGTCACCGTTGACGAACGACAGGTCGCTGACAAGGCGACTGATGCGGGACTTTCGGGGATTGGCCTGCCCTCTGATCAGTCCCCAGACCTGGTATCCCAGGGACAGCAGATGCTCAGCCAGATAGGAACCGTCTTGGCCGGTGATACCGGTGATCAGCGCGCGCCTGGACATGCACTTTCCTTTCAGCACCGCGGACGAGTAATCCGATCGGACACCATCGCGACCGCGAAGGCGCTGACGGTGCGCCCACGGCGGGAATCGAGTCGGCCCAGGGCCGACAGCCCGCGAACGCTACTCATCGACCCAGCCGTGCGTCTGAGCGAGTTCGACGAGGCATTTGCGGACGCTCAGGATCTGCTCCGCCGTCATCGTCGGCACGGCCGCGAGCACGGCTTCTGTGATCTCCCGCGTCAAGTCCTTGACGGACAGCACGTCGCAAAAGCCGGCGTCGTTGCCCTGACGATCGGGTGTGGAGGTGGCCGGTTCCCGTGACGCCGTCGCGATCGGCGCGGGTGCCGGCGTGGGCCTCGGTATGGAGGACAGCGGGAAATTCGGCCCGCCGGGCCGGTCGAGCACGCGGACCCGGGACGCCTTCAGACCCTTGCCACCGTTCTCGACCAGGAATTCGACCCGCGTGTCGACCGAGATGAGACGCTTGTCGCCATCAAGGTCGTTGACATGCATGAAAACGTCTTCGCCGCCCGGGTCCGGGGCGATGAAACCGAAACCGCGGAATTCGTCGAAGCTGATGACCTTACCCGTTATCATGACCACACCTCACGAGAACCACGCTCCCCGAATTGAGGAGCCCTGCCAGGAGAACCACCCGTCGCGACCACCCAGGATTCGCTCACGGCTTAGCCGAAAGCCGAATCTCCGGCGACACGACACATAGGATCCCGCTCGTTTCGGGAACCGGCCGACTACATTTACTCGGCTATTTTGGTGCGTTCGGACCACTGGAATACCGGGAGATTCTCCCCCTCGATCACCAGAAACTCACCGTTGTGTACGAAGTGCTCATACCCCGAGCCGAGAAGAATCTTCACCTTCTCGTTCGGATTGTCCGTCCGTCGAACGTGATCGCGAGTGAACAAGCGCTCCGGTCCACCGGCGAGCACAATTTTTGCACTGGTCACGATGACACCTCCCTTACGATGGCGGTCCTTTGGAGAACGTGATCGGGATCGGCGGCGACTTTCCGTCGAAACCGGCCGGGACCATCCGGTCGAGGCCGCGCCGGAATCGCTATACCAGAATAAGATGAATATCACGGAGCAATCGGGTCAAGCCATCGGATCAATGGCCCTCCACACCGGCGCCGCCGGTCGCTCCGAACACTGGTCTTTCCACTGGTTTCCGGCCACTCAACTACGCGGTCAGTCAGATCACCGCGCGACCGCCGGCCCATTAAATGGACTTATTTCACGAATTCGGGCAGGACCCGGGGCGGCCAGGAGCCGAGCCGGAAGATGCCCATGGAGTATGCCTTGGAGACCAGGGCCGGGCGGTTGCTGGCCTTCAGCTTTCGCAGCAGCGTCGTCACGTGGTATTCCACACCGCCGCGGCTGAGGTACAGCATCGACGCGAGCTGCACGGTCGACACTCCCGCCGCCACCCCTTCGATGACGCGCGCTTCCATGCTGCTCAGCAGCCTCTTTCGCCCGGTCAGCAGGTCGTCACGCTGCTCCCGATCGGATCGCACCAGCACCATGATGCTCTCGACGTAGCCGGCCTCGTCGTGCAGCGCGATCCCGGTCAGCTCACCGCCGAGCACGGTGTGGTCCGGCCGTACGGCGATCATGCGCTCTTCGAAGCGGGCGCGCTGGTGATCCGTCAGACGGGCGAACTGCTGTCCCATCTTGTCGCGGACGCTCGGGTGCAGCAGTTCGCAGAACGCCCGCCCACGAATGTCCGCCAGGGAACGTCCGAACTGCCGAGTAAATTCGAGATTCGCCTCGATTACCCTGGTCGCGTGGTCGAGATTCGCCACGCAAATACCTGACTGGTCGAAAAACGAACGGTATTGATCTATGCTGTCAGTGGGTTGACCGACCAGGAAAAACTCTTCTTCCTCATCGACCAGGGCGGCTCCGGCATCAATGCTCATCTGATGACCATCCCTCTCCTCCGGTAGACCAGGCGATGCCCCGGTAACTTCGGAGTAACGGCTGAATCCACTTATTAGTATGATATTAACCAAACGGAAAGCGAGTCAACACAAGCCCACTACAGTCTGTGAAAGACTGTGGTACGCAGGGCGGTTGGTTCGGAGCTTGCGGTGCGGCCCCTCGGTCGCGTTCGGTACCGAACTCCCGTGCTTCACAAGGCGGTTCGGGTCCCATTCCAGGAACGTTCCATGAATCGAGATGCACGGTTCCACGTTGACAGACGGCAGCGCGGCGGGTCATCCAAAAAATGATGAATCGCGATCCAGATCGCGCCGGGCCGGCGAACGGCGACGCCCGTCGTCACCGGACGGTTCCCTTATGGCCGCGCCGTCAGATAAAATATAGTCGCATGGCCTTTGTGCGGCCTATTCGCCCGCGTTCCGCGCGCTCAACTCTTCGACGAGCGCCGCCCTGCCGCTCACCCCGAGCCTGCGATAGGTACTCGTCAGACTTTTTTCGACGGCGCGGCGGGTTATGCCAAGAGAATCGGCGATCTGCTGGTTCGTCCAGCCCTGCAACACGAAGGCGACGACCGTCTCCTCGGCCTTGGTCAGTTCACCGCGTTCCGGCGCGACCAGCCGCAGCACCGGGCCGTTCAATTCCGAGTCCTCGTCGCCCTCGGCCCATGAGACGCCGCGTTCCCGGGCGGCCCGCCTGCCCTCGGAGATGAAGTACTCCGCGTCGTCGGAACCTGTTTCGGCAAGCCTTCTGCCGAGAATCGTGAGCGTCCGGGACAGCTCGATCCGATCCTCCGAACAACGAAGCGTGTCAACGGCCTGCCGGAGGAGATCGATGCCCTCCCCACCCGGGGTGATCGTGCCACGCAGCCGCAGCGCGCGACCGTACGCCGCGGGTGCGCCCCATGCCCGCGCGAAGGCGTGCTCCTCGTCGACCAGCTCGGCCGCCACCTGCGTGCGACCGAGCCGGTGGTTCATCGCCGCGGCCCACACACGCCAGGGGTACAGCGCCGTGTTCGTCCATCCGCAGCGCGACAACTGCTTGCCACTGTCGAGGAACCTGTCCAGCGCGGCAGGCAGATCGCCGCGCACCGCGTCCAGCATCCCGCGCACCATGCGATGCGCCACGACCACGCGGAGGTCGCCGCTCTCCGGACTCGTACGAATCACTCGCTCGCCCAGCTCGACGTCCCGCGTCTCGAGCGCGACCATGGCGAGCGTCCAGATGGACAGCGTCGTCGCCTCCGGCCAGGCCGGGTCGGCGTTGTCGACCACGCTCAGCGCGGTGCTCTTCGCCTGGGCCAGCTGCCCGGACGCGCGAAGGATCGCGCTCCGCTCCGCGTTGACCAGCGCGGTGACTCCATCGAGTGCCTGGCGCTGGGCCTGGTCACGCACCGCGTCCAGCCACTGGGCCACCGGTGCCGCCGCGTCGGCGAGGACGAGGGCCGGAACCAGTAGCGGGAGGGCAGTGTAGGCGTGCCCGGCGCGCGGCGGCTCTCGCTCCAGGATCCGGGTGGCCAGCGAGGAGATCTCACCGGCCGTGACGCCGCCGGTCACGGCCGCCGCGTACCCGAGCACGGCCAGCAGCTCGCGCCCGGCGCCGGTGGAGATCGGCGCATCCGCGCCGAACCCCCGTAACCGGTCGGCCGCCGTACCGAGATGCGCGGCGTCCTGAATGCGAAGATAGCGGGTACGGGCTTCCAGCCGCAGGCCGAGATCCCCCCGGGCGTGTGCCGGTCCAAGCTCGTGGAGCCGGCACGCCACGTCCTGGACGAGCGCGCCCAACGACGGGTTGACCGCGCCGAGCGCGGGCGGGATCCACAGTGCCGCCGCCGCGCGTTCCTCCGCCGAGGTGAGCATCGGCACGGCCTGCGCGATGTGAGTGACCGAGGACGCGAGGTCGACCCCCCGCTCGGCGGCGGCCAGGTCGACCAGGCGCCGGCCCCGAGCCTCACTGTCGGGCGGGCAGTGCAGCAGCGCGTGCCGGAGGTAGCGGACCGCCTCCCTCGCGGAACCGCGTTCGAGCGCGGCACCGGCGGCCGCGCGCAGGGTGTCGATCTCCCACGGCTCGTACCCGGAGGTGACCAGCAGGAGCTGGTCGGCGACGTGTTCGGCGGGGTGCCCGGCATTGTGCAGCAGCGCCGCCGCCCGGCGGTGCATCAGCGCTCGCGTGTTGACGCTCATCGCCGATTCGATGCCGTACCGCACGCTCTGGTGGACGAATTGCGGGGACTCTCCGCCGGCGAGCAGGCCGAGGCGGTCCAGGGTCTGTACCGCGGACTTGTAGTCGATGCTGTCCAGGCCGGCGAGCTCGCTGATGAGCTCTGGCTCCGCCAGGTCTCCGAGCACGACCATCGCCCGCGCGAGATCCTGGACGATCGCGGGCTGGATCCCGAGGCAGAACATCCGCCGGTCGCGCAGGAACGGCTGGCTCGCGGCGCGAACCTCACCGGCCTGCGGCGATATCGGCCGGAAGCCGGCCGTGCGCAATCCGCGAAGCGCCGCGACCAGTGAAGCGGGGTTCCCACCGGACACCTCGTGGCAGGCCCGGGCGAAGTCGGGATCGCATGCCTCGCCGAACTGCTCGCTGATCAACTGGCGCACGCCCTCCGTTGACAGCGGCATCGGATACAACGTGCGAGCCGCCGAGGCGGCGATCTCCCTGAGCAGCGTGTGGTCGGAGGCCTCGCATTCCTCTGAGAAGGCTCCCGCGACCAGAACTCGCGCGCCGTCCAGACGCTTGGCGAGGTACGCCAGCCAGCGCAGGGACGGCGCGTCCACCCACTGGAGGTCGTCGACCATGATCAGCAGGGCTTTGTCCCTGCTCAGATTGACGATCAGCGAGTTCAGCCCCTGCAGGATCGCCTCTTGTCCGAGCGACCGCTGCGGACCGATGGACCACGACCCGCCGAGGAACATCCCCCGCACCACACTCGCCGCACCCCGGAAGCAGGCCGCCCATCGGGCCTCCGGCACTTCGGCCACGAGCGGCTCCAACAACTGCTGGGCGATGCCGAACGTGAAGTCCTGTTCGAGTAGCGTGCCGCTGGCGCGCAGGACCCGCGCGTGCGGGGCGGCCGCGTCGGCGAGGGAGCGCAGCAGGGCCGACTTGCCGACACCGGGCGAGCCTATGACCGCCATCATGGATCCGTCGCCCGCCTCGGCCGCGCGGACCGCCTGCTCCGCCCGGGCCAACTCCTTTCCGCGTTCCAGCAGCATGGAATCAGTCACCCACTTTCCGCGGTGCCGGGATCGGGGCCAGGAGCGAGGCGAGCTCGTTACGGCTGGTGACGGCGAGCTTGCGGTAGATCCCGGTCAGCCGCAGCTCCACGGTTCGGACGCTCACCGACAGGGTGCTCGCGATGTAGGCGTTCGAGCGGCCCGCGGCAGCCAGCCCGGCGATTCGTTCCTCCTGGGCGGTCAGCAGATGCCTCGTTTCGTTCGGCGTCGGTGCTCTTTCCTCGGCGGCCTTCTCGGTGAGTCCACCGGGAGGTGCGGGGATCTTCCTCGTGGTCTCCTCCAGCAGGCTCAGCGCCCCGGGACGCTCCCCCGACGCCATGATCAGCTCGGCCGACGCCCTCGCGTAGGAGCCGCGCGACACCGAGTCCCGCAGGACCCGAACGGCGCGTTCGAGTTCGCTCATGGCCTCGGCACCGCTCAGCACTCGCGACGCGCACAGATGCGCCAACCCCAGCGTGCTGGGGGCGCCCCAGTCCCGCGCTCGCTCCACCGCCTCCATCGCCAGTCGCCTGGCGGCCTCGGTGTTCCCACACGCGCTGTGCGCCGCGACGGCCACCGATCGCCAGGACAGCACCGCAGGATTCGTCCACCCCCTGGCCAGCAGGAGACGTCCGCACTCGTTGATGTCGCGCAGCGCGGTCTCCGGATCGGCCAGCTCCATGCGCACCTTGGCACGCGCGTACAGCAGCATCGCCCAGGCCGCGCCCTGGTCCGCCCCTGAGGGCAGTTCCTGAGCCAGCACCTGCTCCGCTTTTTCCACGGACTGGCCGGCGAGGTACAGGCACGCCTCTATCGCGACGAAGTAGGGAACCGCTCGCGGGTGCCACGAGGTGAGCGGCAGCTCCGCCCGTGCCGCCTCGAAGTCACACGCCGCCTGTCCGAGGTTGCCCCGCCGCATTTCGCATCGGCCGCGCTGGATCAGCGCCAGCGCGGCAGGCGCCCGTGCGCCACAGCGTCGGGCGTCGGCCAGGACCTCGTCCAGCCCGATCACCGCCTCGGCCACCTCGTCGGCGAAGAACAGCGCCCTGGCGGCGTAAATCCTCGGACCGAACGGCTGCTCCTCGCCCTTGACCTGGAAGGCCGTCCTGGCCAGTTCCCGCGCCCGGGACATGCGCTCGCCGCGGGCGGCCAGCATCCAGGCCGCGATGCCCGCCTGCACAGGATCTCCCGACCGGTCAGGCGGGTCCGGGAACGATGGCACGGGCAGCACCGGGTCGGTCGTGCAGTCGTTCTCCGCCAGCCAGCCGATGGCCGCCAGCGACCCGAGGTCCGCTCCACTCTCCTCTCGCCGCGCGTAAGCCGTCGCGACGGCGCGATACGTGGCGGACGCGTCACCCCTGGAGTTGAGCAGATCGGCCGCCCGTACGAGCGCCGCGACCGGCACCTCGGGCCCGCTGTTCAACAGCACCTGCTGGAATCGCCGGTCGCTCGTCGCCGGGCTGTGGCCCACCTCCGTCATCGCCAGCTCGATGAGCAGCCGCTGCCGCTGCTCGTCTCCCGCCGGCTCCCGCAGTGCGCGGCCGAGCAGGGCGGCGGCACCCTCGTGATCACCATCGAGACGACGCCGCCTGGCCACTTGGCGCAGCAGGTTCACCACCCACTCGGCGCCGACCGGCCGGGCATTGAGCAGCAACCGGGCCAGCCGGTCCTCCGGAATCACCGCCCGGTACCCGAGCTCGACGGAGCGCGTCGCCAGCGCCTGCCGCTCCCCGACGTCCATCCCGGCCAGCGCCATGTCGGCGACGAGGGGGCTGACCGGCCGTGGATCCTCCCCGCCGGTCACCAGCCCCAGTCGTACGAGGACGGACAGCGCCTGCTCGGGAAACATCGTCTTCGGCGACGCCAGGGACGTGAGCAGGTCGAAACCGAGGCCGTTCTCGCAAACCGCCATCACCCGGAGCAGCGCGAGGGCATCCGCGGGCAGGCGGGACAGGGACCCGGCCACCCGGTCGCCGCTCACCTCGGCGGCCCGCTCCAGCAAGACCGGGACGTACCGCGCGACAGGCGACAGGGAGGCGTGCGCGAAATGGTCGAGTACGGCGAGCAGGGCCGCCGGGCTGCCCCCTGTGGCCTCGGTGGCGGCGGTCACGAACGCTCCGTCGACGGGTCCGGCGTACCGGGAGAGGATCACCTGCCGGACCCCGCGCTCCCTCAGCGGCGGCACATGGATCACGCTGTGGGGCACCGGTCCGGGCTCGGTGGCCGATCCGGTGGCGCCGCCTTCGCCCTCGCCGAGGGCCCTGGCCTGAACCAGGAGTATCGGAACGCCTCGCAGCCGGTGTGTCATGGCCGCCAGCCATGCCTTCGATTCCTCGTCCGCCCACTGGGCGTCGTCCAGGGCGATCAGCAGCGGATGCTTTCGGGCGAGCGCCACGAACTCCCCGCACAGCGCCGGGATCAAGGTCTCGGCCGGCTGGTCTTCCACCCACAACCGCCGCGCGAAGGCCAGATATCCGGTGCCGGCCAGCCC
>NZ_JBEXUE010000158.1:0-19556 GCF_040614275.1 Streptosporangium sp. NPDC006013 | reverse complement strand
CCTGGTGCACGGGCTGAGCACCCCGGGCATCATCCTGGGCACCCCGAGCTACGGGTTCGACCTGTCCCACCCGGTGGGCCTCCTCATCGCCTCGGTGTTCGCGTTCATATCGGCGCTGCCCCTGGGGGACCGAGCGGCCGAGGCCGTCCTGCGGCGCCAGATGTGGCTACGCGGCGGTCTGGCCACCCTGATCACCGGGTGGGGGATCGCCTGCCTGGTGCCGGGCCTGACCCCGCTGAGCGAATCGCCCCCCGAGGGCACCGGCCTGGGCGGCCTGGAGTGGATCGGGGTGGCCCTGTACCTGGTGGCGGCCGCGATGATGTTCCAGCTGCACCGTGGCCGCCCCGCGGTCGTGCTGATCAGCCTGGTCACCGCGTACGCGCTGCTCGCCGAATCCCTGGTCGCGGGGTTGTCCCACCACAACTGGCACCTGTCGTGGTGGCTCTGGCACGTACTGCTGACCACGGCGTTCCTCTTCGTCGCCTACAGCGCCTACCTGCAGTTCCGGCGGGAGGGCACGAGCGCCGGGCTGTTCGACTCGGTGGCGCTGTCGGCGACGGTCCGCAGGATCAGAGCCGACTACGAGGCCGCCCTGGAGGAACTCGTCGGCCACCTGCGGCGCAGGGAGGAGAGCAGGGTTCCGATCGCGAACAGGCTGGCGGGCAAGTTCGGGCTCACCGAGTCCCAGGTGGCGGTGCTCGACCGGGCGGGTGAGGCACTGGCCAACGAGCGGGAGCTGACCGACAGGCTCGCCGCGCTGGTCGAGGTGGGCAGGCAGGCCCGCGTGGGCCTGCCGGAGCGCGAACTGCTGGCGCAGAGCCTCGACCGCGTACGGCAGGCGTACGGAGACGTCCGGATCAAGCTGGTCGACAACGGCCGGGTCACCGTGAACTCCAGGGAGTACGGCCCGAAGGACTTCCCCGGCGACCAGCCGATCCGGCTGGAGAGGAAGGTCGTCCACCCCCTGACCGTGAAGGGCAGGCTCGCCGGGGCGCTGGAGGTGCCGACCGGCAGAACCCCGCAGGACGAGGCGCTCGCCACCATGCTGGCCGGTCAGCTGTCCATCTCCCTGGAGAACGCCCGCCTCTACAGCGAGCTGGAGACCCTCTTTCGGCAGTACATGTCACCGGACGTGGCCCAGTCACTGCTGGCCGACCCGCAGACCGCGGCGCTCGGCGGCGAGCTGGTGGAACTGACCGCGCTCTTCGCCGACCTGAAGGGCTTCACGAGCTTCTCCGAGCGGGTGGCGCCCGGCGAGATCGTCGAGATGCTGAACCGCTACCACACCGCGGCCGTGCCCATCGTGCTCGGCAACGGCGGCACGATCGTGCAGTTCGTGGGTGACGCGCTGCTCGCGCTGTTCAACGCCCCCGCCCGGCAGTCCGACCACGCCCTCGCCGCGGTGCGGGCGGGCCTGGCGATGCAGGAGGCCGCCGAGGAGATCGCGGCGGGGATGCCCGGCTATCCCCGCTTCAGGATTGGGATCAATACCGGTGAGGCGCTCGTCGGAAACATCGGCAGCCCCGAGCTTCGCGGTTTCAACGCGATGGGCGACTGCGTCAACGTGGCCGCCAGACTTGAGGGAATCGCCGATCCCGGTAGCGTCGTGATCGGCCAGAGCACCCTCGACCTGATCGGCCCCCGGGCCCAGACTCGTTCCCTGGGCCCGCTCAACCTCAAGGGCAGGGAACAACCCGTCCATGCCCACGTGCTGTCCGGGCTCTCGTAGCAGCGCCTCTCGCCCCGGGAGCCGTACGGACACGATCGAGATCACCATGAGGTGGTTATGACTTCTTCCCCCGAACCAGGTGAGTTCATCACATTGCTCACGAGCGATGAGGTAGCGGCTCTGTACGCTGCCGGGCGTCCCCGGCGCTGGGACAGGGGCGCGACGATGTTCACCGAAGGCGACGCGAACGACTGGGTGGTCATCCTGACATCCGGCCGGGTCAAGGTGTCCTCGCACACCGCGATCGGCAGCGAGGTGGTCCTGGCGATCCGGGGACCCGGGGCGTTGCTCGGCGAGTTCGCGGCGATCGACGGGCTGCCCAGGTCCGCCACGATCACCGCCCTCGAACCCGTCGAAGGAGTCACGGTCCGCGACTTTCCCGCCTACCTGCGGGACCACGGGAGAGTCGCGGTGCTGCTCATGCGGATGGTGATCGGCAAGATGCGCGACTCCGACCGCAAACGGATCGAGTACGGCGCGTTCGACACCACGGGCCGGGTGGCCACCCGGCTGGTCGAGCTGGCCGAGCGGTACGGCGAGCCCACCAACGGCGGGGTCCGGGTGACGTTGCCGCTCTCCCAGGATGAGCTGGCCGGCTGGACCGGGGCCTCCCGCGAGGCGGTCAGCAAGGCGTTGCGCTCCCTGCGCGACCGCGGGCTGATCGAGACGGGCCGCCGCCGCGTGATCATCCACGATTTGGAGGGCCTGCGCAGACGGGCGCGCTGAGGGCGCGCCTACCCGGGAGAGGGAAGGCGTCGCCCCCGGCGGTGACGAGCACCACGATCATCGCCTCCGGCCCGGCCCGGGACGCGATCCGGACGGGCGCGCCGTGCCCCGCCGCCCGGCTGCCGTCCGCGCCGGATGCGGCCTGACGCGAGGCGCGAGCGGGTTGGACGTGCTCTGTGGCGGGTCTGGATCAAGATCGACGTACAACGTACGTCAGACTGTAGCTCATGGTCGCAATCCCCCAAGACCTGCCCGGATCCCCTGAATACCTATCCAAACTCCGTTACGCGTGGCGGGTCTGCTCGGTCACCAGCCTCGGCATGGTCATGATCGGCATCTCCGGCAGCACGCTGAACGTCGCACTTCCCACCGTGGTCAGGCACTTTCACGCGGACGCGTTCGCGGCCGGCTGGGTCCTGCTGGCCTTCCTCCTCGTCAACACCGCGACGCTGGTGTTCTTCGGCCGGGTGGCCGACCTGCTCGGCCGGCGGGAGATCTATCTGGCGGGGTTCCTCCTGTTCACCGTCGGATCGCTGCTCGCCGGGCTCTCACCCGGCGTCTGGTTCCTGATCGCGATGCGCGCCGTGCAGGCGATCGGAGCCGCGATGGTCCTCGCCAACGGAACCGTGATCATCACCGACGCCTTCCCGCCGGACAGGCTCAGCCAGGGCATGGGCGTCTACATCGGCACCCTCTCGGTCGCCCAGCTCGCCGGCCCCACCCTGGGCGGCCTCATCGCCGAGACCGCCGGCTGGCAGTGGATCTTCTGGATGAACGTACCGGCTGGGCTGACCGCCCTGGTCTGGGGAGCGCTCACACTGCGCCGGGGGCCCCGGGGGGCGCGCAGGCCGGTGGACGCGCTCGGCAACCTGATCGTGTTCGCCGCCCTCTCCGCGGCCCTGATCGCGCTCTCCGAGGCGGGGTCCCGGGGCCTGTCCAGCCCCGTGGTGACCGTCGGCATGGCGATCGCGGTGGCGCTGGTCCCGGTGCTGGTCCTGGTGGAGCGCCGGGCGTCGCACCCCGTACTCAACGTGCGCCTGTTCGGCGAGCGCATGCTGGCCTTCGCCAACCTCGCCTCCTTCTGCAACGCGCTGGCGCGCTCGGCGCTGATCCTGCTGGTCGCCCTCTACTTCCAGGCCGCCAGGGGCGTCGACGCCGTCACCGCGGCCCTGGGCGTGCTCCCTGTCCCGATCGGCATGGCCCTGGCCTCCCCGGTCACCGGCGCCCTCGGCCGCCGGATCAGGCCGTACGCGCTGTCGGTGGGGGGCACCCTGATGAGCGCGGCCGGGCTGGGCATCCTGCTCCTGAACACCGCTCCCGCCACGCCGTACTGGATCATCGGGGTCGGCCTGTTCCTGTGTGGCTGCGGCAGCGGCACCTTCCTGACCGGCAACACCACCCAGGTCATGGCGGCTCTACCCGCGGGGAGCCTGGGAGTGGTGAACGGCTTCCGGCTTATGATCATGAATGTCGGGATCGTGCTGGGGGTCGCCCTCACGCTCAGCGTGCTGACCGGCTCGGTCAGCGCCGAGCTACGCGGGCAGGTGTACGCGGGCACGCTGTCGCGCCTCTCCCCCGTCGCCGTGGACCACCTGATGGCCGGCTTCCAGCGGACCTACGCGGTCCTGTTCTCCGTCGCCCTGTGCGGGACCGTCGCCGCGGCGCTGGCCCGCCCTCGCCGTCCCCTTCGGGTGGCCGGGAACGACTGATCGGCTCGGCGGCGGGCCCGATAACCGGACATGGCCCCGTACCAGCGTGTCTCCCCCCTCCTTGTGCGACATGGCCGACATAATGGAGACGGCCCGCCTGATCAGGGTGGATGCCGGTACCCCCGCCCGGGTCGTCCCGGACGTGTCTTCTCCCCAGAAACCCGCGTCGCACCGCCCCTCGGGTGTCCGACAGGAGGAGCACATGCGTTTCGTCGCACGGATCGGGATGGCCACCGCGCTCATGATGAGTCCGGGCGTTCCGACAGAACCGGACGCCACCCCCACCCCCGGCCCCACGACGACGTCCACCCCCACACCCACACCCAGCGCCACAGTGACGCCCAGCGCCACCCCCACACCCACACCCACACCCACCCCCACACCCAGCGCCACAGTGACGTCCAGCGCCACCTCCGACACCACCGCCACCGTCACCACTAAAAACCACCAGACAGTGACAATTCCCCCTATATGGGGCAGAAACACCATCCCCAAGGCGCTGAAGAACGTCCCGTCGCTCCGCATCCTTCCCCCGTGGCCCCGCCAGGCCAGCCACGTCCGGATATTCGTGCACTGCCCTCCCTCGTCGAACCACGCGATCATCGGCTCCACCGCGTTCAACCTGAAGGGATCGAACCGTCTCTACCGGGAGATCGGGGCAGGGCTCTCCGACCGGGGATTGGCACACCGCGCCGCGTCCATCTCCTACTTCGCCCTGCCCGGACCCCACGGAGCCTGCCTGAAGTGCGTGAAGGTCACGATGAACAAGAAAACCCGGATCAGGCGGATCCGGGTGACCGGCCGGGCCTCTGCCCCGCTCTTCGTACGAAGGTTCAGCATCTGGCAGTTCTTCGACTGACGACCCACCGCTGACCGGGTGTCCGATCCTCGTGGCTCTCACCTGAGCCACGAGGATCGGACCAGTGCTTCCCGGAAGCGGAGACGGCGGTCAGGAGCCGATCTTGCCGCCCTTCGCGTGCCAGGCGACCACGACGGACGGGCGGGGCTGGGAGGTGCCGCCGTCCGGCCAGTGGCTGCTGGGAGCCTCAGGGGTGGCGCCGTTGGTCTCGCCGGGGTGCTGCACGGCCACGAAGACGCTGCGCTGGTCCGCGCTGACCAGCGGGCCGCAGGTCTCCGCGCCGACCGGCACGCTCAGGAACTGCTTGAGGTGGCCGCGCTCGGAGCCACGGACCGGCATGACGAACAGACCGTCGTTGGCACCGAGCTGGCTGCCGTCCGTGGCGATCCAGAGGTTGCCGTCGGCGTCGAAGGCCACGTTGTCCGGGCAGGAGATCGCCGAGACCTTGGTCTTGTCGAACCCGGCGAAGTAGGTCGCGGGGTCGTTCGGATCGCCGCAGACCAGCGGCAGGGACCAGGCGAAGGTCGTGGCCCCGGCGTCGTTCCGCCGCTCGACGATCTCCAGGATGTGGCCGTGCTTGTTGGCCGGGCGCGGGTTGGCCTCGTCCACCTGGGCCGGAGTCCGGTTGGTGTTGTTGGTCAGCGCCACGTAGACGCCGCCGGTGACGGGGTTGCGCTCCACGTCCTCGGGACGGTCCATCTTGGTCGCCCCGACCTTGTCGGCCGCCACCCGGGTGTAGACGAGCACCTCCGCGGCCGTCATCCCCGGTACGTGCGAGACGTCACCGGTGACCAGCGGGATCCACTCGCCCGAGCCGTCGAACTGCCCGTCGGCCGGGAGCCTGCCGGTGCCGTCGATCTCGGTGGCGGGGCTGTCTCCGGTGAATCTGGCCACGTACAGCGTGCCGTCGTCCAGCAGGTCCCGGTTGTTCCGGTCGAAGCCGGGAATGTAGCGCTTCCTGGAGACGAACTTGTAGACGTACTCGAACCGGGAGTCGTCCCCCATGTAGGCCACCACCCGGCCGTCGGCGGCCAGGGAGGTGGTGGCCCCCTCGTGGGCCAGCCTGCCCAGGGCGGTGCGCTTGATCGGGGTGGAGTCCGGATCGAACGGGTCGATCTCCACGATCCAGCCGGTACGGTTGATCTCGTTCGGGTGTTTCGCCAGGTCGAACCGGTCCTCGACCC
This sequence comes from Streptosporangium sp. NPDC006013, assembly GCF_040614275.1. Taxonomy (NCBI): domain Bacteria; kingdom Bacillati; phylum Actinomycetota; class Actinomycetes; order Streptosporangiales; family Streptosporangiaceae; genus Streptosporangium; species Streptosporangium sp. NPDC006013. The sequence goes on along the minus strand of NZ_JBEXUE010000158.1, from coordinate 13,349 downwards.
GGTCGAACCTGCGGTTTCCACTCGGGATGCCCGTCGTGGCGCTCACCCCGTACCGGGTGAGGTAGGGCTTCTGCGCCTCGGGCACGCCGTTGCCGTTGACGAAGTACTGGTTGAAGTTCTCCTCGCCACTGAGCACCGTGCCCCACGGCGTGGTGCCGCCCGCGCAGTTGTTCAGCATGCCGACCGGCGTGGTTCCCTTCGGGTCGGCCGCGGTCTTCAGCAGGTCGCTGCCGGCCGCCGGGCCGGTGAACCTCATCCGGGTCTGCACGGTGATGCGACGGTTGTAGCGACGAGAGCCCTTGGTCACCAGCCTCCACTGGCCGGAGGCGCCCACCCGCTCGACCTCGACCACCGAGCCGCCGTGCGCGGCCATCGCGATCCTGATCTGCTCCTCCGTCGCGGCGGTGCCGTCCGTGTAACCGCGGAACATCAGGTTCTCGTCGGTGTACTCGTGGTTGACCCAGAGCAGGCCACGGTGCTGCCCCAGCTGGAAGAGCGTCACGTAGTCGCAGTTGTAGCCGAACTGCTTGGCCTGCGCGGCGGCCGTCTGGTTCTCGAAGTCGAACGCCGGAGCGCCGGGCAGCACCGGGTCACCCCAGCCGACCACGACCGCCGACAGGTAGCCCGCGGGGACCGTCACCTTGTCGTCGGTGTTCGGCGCGATGGCGGTGAAGCGCGGGCCGCCCTTCCGGCCGGCGGCCTTCGCCCCCCGGTCCGGGTCGGCGACGGCCGGGAGCGCCGTACCGACCCCCACCCCGGCGACGACGGCGCCCAGGGCGCCCGCGCGCAGCACCCCGCGCCGGGTCATCGCCTCGGCGACCACGTCGCCGAAGTAGGCGTTGTCACTGGTGTTCATCACATCGTGGGCGCACTGGTCACCGCAACGGAACCGGCAGGTGAGCGCACTGCGGCCACCCTTGTGAGGGCTCATGAGCAGGGGCAGCAGGCGACGCGGCGACATGTTCGCCACAGGGTCCTCCAAAAAGGGGTGGAGTCTTACCGCCCGGACGCTACGTGCGCCGGCCAAACCTGAGGTGAACGACATTTGCCCGGACGGTGAACCGTTCGGTGGAGCGGGCCCGGCGATCATCGGGATCGAGCAGCTCGGCGGTGTCCTGTCGTCGGGACGGCCCGCTCCGGCGGGCATCATGGAGGGCGTGCCGCCTTACAAGCCCGACCCCGCCAAGGTTCACGCCGCTCTCGACACCCAGCTGAGCTCCCTCGGCGAGCCGCCCTACGACGGTCCTACCGGGGTCACGGCGCTGCTGGACGCCTGCGTGAGCGTGGTGCTACGAGCCTTCGAGCACGAGATCCGCCCGGAACGGGAGATCACCCGCTTCGCCGTACGGCACCTGCTGGACAGGCTGGCGACGGCCGCTCCCGGCCGGACCGTCGAGGTCCGGGTCCCGCCCTACGCGGCGGTGCAGTGCGTGGAAGGTCCCCGGCATACCCGCGGCACCCCGCCCAACGTGGTGGAGACCGACGCGCGCACCTGGCTGGACCTGGCCACCGGCCGTCTGACCTGGTCTGCGGCGATGGCCGCCGGTAAGGTCGCGGCGAGCGGAGCCCGCGCCGACCTGTCGGACCATCTGCCGCTGCGATAGCCCTCACCGCCGGGACCCCTGCAAGTGCCGGCGGCCATCGACGCGCGCCAGGCACCGTCGGTGTCCTCCCATCCCCGCCCGACTTCTTAATAGTCCTGCACCGGGAAGGAGTCGAACAGCCGCACCCCCTTGGAATTGAGTGTGGTCAGCCATCGGGTGAGTCCGCTGGGCAGACGGGTGGCCAGTTCCGTGCCGTTCACCAGCAGGGTCAGGCCCAGCCGGTGCGAGGGCAGCAAGGTCTTCGCCATGCCCCGCGCGAATGCGCGGCTACGTCGGACGAATTCGTCCAGCTCGGCCTGGTAGGCGGCGAACGCCCGGGTGTGATCGCCACCGGCTGCGGCCAGCTGCCCGGCGAGCACGTACGCCGACACCACGGCGAGGCTCGTGCTGGCGCCGATCGCTGGGCCCGGTGACAGCCCGGCGTCGCCGACCAGCGTCACCCGGCCGCGTGACCACGTGTCCAGCCGGATCTGGGTGATGGAGTCGAAGTAGAAGGACGGGGTGCGGTCCAGCTCGGCGAGCCAGCGCGGGACGTGGCCGTCGAGGTTGGCGAAGTGTTCGCGGAGCAGGGTCTTCTGCCGGGCGACGTCGCGATGGTGGTAATCGAGCGGGCGCTCGGTGCGGAACAGGAACAGCACGCGGGCGTCGTCCAGATGCGCAGCGGTGTAGACCATCGCGGTGCGGCCCACGTCGAAGTAGGCGATCATGGCGCCATCGCGGGCCAGATCGCGGGGCACCGAGACGACTGCCAGGTAAGCGCCGACCCAGTGGGTGAACTGCGACTCGGGGCCGAACGCCAGGCGCCGGACGTTGGAGTGCAGCCCGTCGGCGCCGACCACCAGGTCGAACCGGCGCGGCCCGCCCTGCTCGAAGGTGACCTCACCATCCTCGGAGATGGAGGTGATGGAGTCGGCGAAGACGTACTCCACCGCGTCGCGGGTCGCGTCGTAGAAGATCTCGCTCAGGTCGTCGCGCATGACCTCGATATGCCGGTCGGAGACGGCCGTGAAGATCTTGGTGTTGTCGATCGAGGCGGGCCGCCGGACGCCGGGGCGGTAGGCGAGCGTGCGCTCGGTTTCGGTGGACCGCTTCTGGATCGCCGGAAGGACGCCCATGCGCTCGGCGATGTCCAACGCTGGGCGCCACAGATCCACCGAGTGTCCTCCGGTCTTTCGCGGTTGCGGTGCACGCTCCACCACGGTCACCTCGTAGCCGTACCGGGTCAGCCAGTGGGCCAGCACGGGACCGGCGATGCTCGCGCCGGAGATCAGGACTCGCATGAAAGCCTCCGCAAGGTAAGTGCCGATAAGTGAGAGAAGATCCGCCGGTTACACCGTACATGCGGAGGCTACTCCCTCACATATATTGGTGACCGTGAACTCTGACCGGAAGCTCCGTGCCGACGCCCAGCTGAACCGCGAGCAGATCATCGCAGCGGCCCACGCCCTCATTGCCGAGCACGGCGCCGACGTGCCGATGGAGGAGGTGGCCCGTCGCGCCGGGGTGAGCACCGGCACCCTGTACCGCCGGTTCCCCAATCGGCACGCGTTGATCCGCGGAGTGGCGCTGGACGGCTTCCACCGAGTGATCGCCATCGCCAGGACGGCCGAGGACGAGGAGCCGGACGCCTGGGCGGCACTGTCACGGTTCGTCCGTCAGGCCGGCGGCGAACTGCGCCTGGCGGCCGGCCTGGCCATGCGCTTCGCCGGCACATGGGCCACCCTTCGCGACGACCCGGAAAACCGCCGAATGCGCGAAATCCTGCTGAAGATCCTCGACCGGCTGGTTCGCCGCGCTCAAGCCGACGGCAAGGTGCGGAGCGACGTCGGCGCCGCCGACCTGTCGATGATGATGGCCTTGCTGCTCCGGCCGATGCCGGACCTGCGAGCCGACCTCACCCAGGCCGGCGTCGACCGCTACCTCACCCTCATGCTCGACGGCCTGCGCGCCCGCCCCGACGCCGCCTCCCTCCCCTCCCCGGAGATCACTCTCGCCGATCTGGCGTGAAACGCCAGGGCGCTCTGCTCGCCGCCTTGCCCATCACAGTGCGCGCGAACGCGCAGTGGGGCCTTCGGTCTTCGAGCCGCTCTCTCAAGGGGTGGGCTGGAGCCGGACGCCGAACCTGTCCTCGATGCAGCGCTGCTGTAGCTCCGGTGGCAGGTTGGCGCAGTCACCGATCTTGCTGTAGAGCCAGCTCAGGAACGCCGCCGCGATGATCAGAGTGAGGACGCTCAGCGCTATGCCCACCCAGGCCCTGCCCGGGGCGGACTTCTTGACGAGCGCGACGATGCCGACGATCAGGCCGACGATCGCCACCAGCACACCGAGGCCGCAGACGACGAGCGACACGATGGCCACGATCCCGAGCACGAGCGCGGCGGTGCCGAGCCCGTCGCTCTGCCTGCGCCCCTCACCCGGATACGCCGGGTAAGGCGCGGCGCCCGGATAGGCGGGCATGCCAGGCGGCGGGTACGGCGGCGGCTGGTAGGGGCCTGGCGCGCCCTGAGGCGGCTGGTAGGGGCCCTCCGCGGACGGCGTCTGCGGGCCGGGACCTCCGTAGGGCTGCCCGGCCTGCTGGGCCTCCCCGTATCTCGGCTGCTCCCCGTAGCCGTGCCGGGCCGAGTAGCCCGGCTGGGGAGTGCCGGGAGCGGGCTCGGTGGGCTCGGTGGGCCGAGGCTGGGCCGCGGGTTCCGCTGAGGGCTCAGGCGGTTCGTAGCGCGAGGGCTGGGTGGGGCCGGGGTGGTCAGGGCCGCCCGGAGCCTCCGGGGCGCCCTCCCAGCCGGGATACGCGGCGGGCGTGGCACCGGGCACGGGGTGCGGCGGCCGTTCCTCCGGTTCGGGGACTTCCCGCTCCCGCCCACCGGACTCCGGCGTCTCGTCCCCCTTGGGGGCGTCCGGATCACCGGCCTGGTCAGGCTGGGGGACCTCCGGCGCGACCGGCGTGTCCGGATGCGGCGGCACCCTCGGCTCTTCGGGAACGGGGGGCGGTTGCCGGTTCGGCGTCTCGCCGGGGTCGGGTACGGGCGACTCGGGATCCGGCTCCTTCCACGGCTCCCGCCGCGGATCGGGCTGGTTCGGGTCCACAGGTGGTGTCACGTCTCTTCTCCCGACGCTTGGGCATGCCGGATATCTCACACTCCCCTGTCACCTGCCGACGAAACAGGCTGACACGGCAAAACACCGATGATCGTTCGGTCAGGGTGCGACATGCCACGGAACGGACCCTAGGTGCGAGCAGGGAAGAAGCCGACCTAGAATGAAGCATGTGTTGAAGGGCGACGGCCATCTGAGCCATGACCTTGACCCCCACGACCGGCCTCCGAAGGACGCATGTGGCGTCTTCGGGGTCTGGGCGCCTGGGGAGGAAGTCTCCAAACTCACCTACTACGGACTGTACGCGTTACAGCACCGCGGTCAGGAGTCCGCGGGCATCGCGGTCAGCGAGGGCAGCAGGATCCTCGTCTACAAGGACATGGGACTGGTCTCCCAGGTCTTCGACGAGTCCGTGCTCGGCACCCTCCGCGGTCACCTGGCGATCGGCCACTGCCGCTACTCGACGACCGGGTCGAGCGTCTGGGAGAACGCGCAACCGACGCTGAGCTCGACCGAGGGTGGCGGGCTCGCACTCGCCCACAACGGAAACCTGATCAACACCCCGGTGCTGGCCAGGCGTCTGGCCCCGGGTTCCACCCGGGCGACCACCGACACCGAGGTGCTGACGTCGCTGCTGGCCCAGGATCGCAGCCAGTCCATCGACGACGCGGCCGCCGAACTTCTTCCGCAGGTCAGGGGCGCCTACTCGCTCGTCTTCATGGACGAGCGGACGCTTTATGCGGCCCGTGACCCCCAGGGCGTCCGCCCGCTGGTCCTGGGGCGCCTGGAGCGCGGCTGGGTGGTCGCCTCCGAGACCGCGGCCCTGGACATCGTGGGCGCCACGTTCGTCCGCGAGATCGAACCGGGTGAGCTGATCACCATCGACGAGCGCGGCGTGCGCTCGCGGAAGTTCGCGCTCGCCGAACCCAAGGGCTGCCTGTTCGAGTACGTCTACCTGGCCCGTCCGGACACCACGATCGCCGGGCGCGGCGTGCAGACCACGCGCGTCGAGATCGGCCGCATGCTGGCCCGCGAGCACCCGGTCGAGGCCGACCTGGTCATCCCCACGCCCGAGTCGGGCACCCCCGCCGCCGTCGGCTACGCCGAGGAGAGCGGGATCCCGTACGGCCAGGGCCTGGTCAAGAACTCCTACGTGGGCCGGACCTTCATCCAGCCGTCCCAGACGATCCGCCAGCTGGGCATCCGCCTGAAGCTCAACCCGCTGAAGGAGGTCGTCGCCGGCAAGCGCCTGGTCGTCGTGGACGACTCGATCGTCCGGGGCAACACCCAGCGGGCGATCGTCAAGATGCTGCGCGAGGCGGGCGCCAGGGAGGTGCACGTCCGGATCTCCTCCCCGCCGGTCAGCTGGCCGTGCTTCTACGGCATCGACTTCGCCACCCGGGCCGAGCTGATCGCCGGTTCGCTCAGCGTGGAGGAGATCCGCGCCTCGCTCGGCGCCGACTCGCTCGGATACATCTCGCTGGAGGGCCTGACCAAGGCCACCACGATCCCTGCCGACCGGCTCTGCCGCGCCTGCTTCGACGGTAACTACCCGATCCCGATCGACCAGGACAACGTGGGCAAATACGTGCTGGAGGCCAAGCATTGAGCAGGTCAGGCAGTCAGACCGCCCGGCCGACGAGAGAGGCCCCATGACCAGCTACGCGGCCGCAGGAGTGGACATCGACGCGGGTGAGCGCGCCGTCGAGCTGATGAGGTCGAAGGTCGCGCGGGCCCGGCGGCCCGAGGTCGTGGACGACGCCAGCGGCTTCGCCGGCCTCTTCGACGCCTCGGCCCTGCTGTCGTACCGGCGGCCGCTGCTCACCACGTCGACCGACGGCGTCGGCACCAAGGTCATGCTGGCCCAGCGGCTGGGCAAGCACGACACGATCGGCCTCGACCTGGTCGGCATGGTCGTGGACGACCTGGTGGTCTGCGGTGCCGAGCCGCTGTTCATGACCGACTACATCGCCTGCGGCAAGGTCGTTCCCGAGCGGATCGCCGAGATCGTGGGCGGCATCGCCGAGGGCTGCCGTCTGGCGGGCTGTGCCCTCATCGGCGGGGAGACCGCCGAGCACCCCGGAGCCATGGGCGCCGACGAGTACGACCTCGCGGGCGCCGCCACCGGCGTGGTGGAGGCCGACCGGATGCTCGGCCGGGACAGGGTCCGCGAGGGCGACGTGGTCCTCGCACTGGCCTCCTCCGGCGTGCACTCCAACGGCTACTCGCTGGTCCGGCACATCATCGACCGGGCCGGGCTGTCGCTGGAGGCCGAACTGCCCGAGCTGGGCCGGACGCTGGGCGAGGAGCTGCTGGAGCCGACCAGGATCTACTCACTCGACTGCCTGGAGCTGGCCCGCACGGTCGACGTCCACGCGTACGCGCACATCACGGGCGGCGGCCTGGCGAGCAACCTGGCCCGTTCACTGCCCGACGGGCTGGACGCGCTGCTCGACCGCTCGTCATGGACCCCGCCCGCCGTCTTCGAGGTGCTCGCCGGACACGGCCAGGTGGCCCAGGCCGACATGGACCGCACGTTCAACCTGGGCGTGGGCATGACCGCGATCGTCGCCGCGGAGGCCGTGCAGCCCGCCCTGGCGCTGCTCGGCGAGCGTGACCTTCCGGCCTGGGTGCTCGGCGAGATCGTCGAGGGCTCCGGCCAGGCACGTTTCCGATGACCCGATGGATCTTCCCCGCCCCGGGCCGGGGCGGGGAAGATCCCGGGTGAGTCGAGTACCACGAAAAGCGCCCCGGACCACCGGAGCGCCGCATATTGTCGACTCCCAGCGAGAAGGACACCCGGCCGCCATGTGCTCACCGCCGGGTGCCCTGCTCACCGTCAAACCGAAACCCGCCTAGCGGCGCCCGGATGTCCCGTCGTCGCGGTCATCCTTGGAGCCGAAGTCATCGGCGTAATCGGCGTACCGATCCGCCAGCTCGTCGTAGGCGTCGTTGGAGTCGTCGTCGTGGTTGGAGTCATCTCTGACTCCGAGCTCGTCGCGAAGACGCTCAAGATCAGTGCCACCGCTGTTGTACTTCAGCTGGCGAGCAACCTTGACCTGCTTGGCCTTTGCTCGGCCGCGCCCCATTGGCTCGACCCCCTCGTGTGGGGTCGTGCCCGACCCCTCGTCGCTAACGCACCACGCACTGACGCCACCTGACTTGAGGCGCCAGCTCTCGTTCGCCTACAACCGTACCCGTTTTACGCCCGGCTCGGTACGCCGTATGGGCGTGTGGGGCTAGTGGCCCAGCCAAATGCCCCTAATTCGCCCGACTTCCGACATTCTTCGCTCAGCCAGCCTATCGGCTGCGACAGCCGGAGGAACGCCGTCCTCCGCCGCAGTGGAGAAGATCTTAAGAGTCGTGTCGTAGATCTGGGTGGCCTTTGCCCGCGCCCGGTCCATGTTGAACCCGGCGATCTCGTCCGCGACCTGGATCACCCCGCCGGAGTTGACCACGTAGTCGGGCGCGTAGAGGATTCCCCGGTCGGCGAGCTGCTTCTCCACGCCCGGATGGGCCAGCTGGTTGTTGGCCCCGCCGCAGACGATCGTGGCGCGCAGGCGGGCCACCGTCTCGTCGTCTAGCGCCCCGCCGAGGGAGCACGGCGCGTAGACGTCGATGTCGGATCCGGTGAGCTCCAGCCGGTCGGCGACCACCTCCACCCGCGGGTGGCGCCGCAGCAGCCGCTCCACCGCCACCTCGCTCACATCGCAGACCACGACCTCGGCGCCGTCCTCGACCAGGTGATCGACCAGGCGGTGGCCGACCTTGCCCACGCCCTCGACACCGACGCGCCTGCCGCGCAGCGTCGGCGTACCGTAGGCGTACTCGGCGGCGGCGCGCATGCCCTGGAAAACGCCGTAGGCGGTCAGGATCGACGAGTCCCCGGCTCCGCCGTTGGCCAGCGTGCGGCCGGTCACGTAGGAGCTCTCGCGGGCCACGACGTCCATGTCCTCGCTGTAGGTGCCGACGTCACACGCGGTGTAGTAGCGGCCCCCGAGCGACTGGACGAACCGGCCGTAGGCGCGCAGCAGCGCCTCGCTCTTGTCCTTCGCCGGGTCGCCGATGATGACGGCCTTGCCGCCACCGAGGTCGAGTCCCGCCAGGGCGTTCTTGTAGGCCATCGCCCGTGAGAGATTGAGCACGTCCGCCAGCGCGGCCTGCTCGCTCTCGTAGGGGTAGAACCTGGTGCCGCCCAGGCCCGGGCCCAGGGCCGTGTTGTGGATGGCGATGATGGCCCGCAGGCCACTGCGCTCGTCGGAGCAGAAAACGACCTGCTCGTGCCTGTTCTGGCCGGTTACCGGGCCCGCGTCCTTGTGGGACAGCCCGAAGACGTCGGTCACTGTGGTGACTCCCAGTCGTCCGTTCCCGCCGCTCCGTCGCGGCGGAGATCACCTTCAGCGTAACCACAAGCCCGCAGCGGGACGACTCACGCGAAGGTCTCATCACGTTTGACGAGGGGGCCGCCGGGTCCGCCCGGTGGGTACGCCGCCTCGCCGCCGTGGTTCCCGCGTTCGAAACGGTCAGGCCCTCGAAGGAGCGGAGGAGTCACCCGGACGGCGGCCACGAAAGCCGGTCCGGTACGGACAGCGGCCCGTCGTTCGTGACACGATGCGGACGTGCTGCCCTACGCCGCGTACCTCCGCGTCTACGAGCCACTGGTCGCGTTCACCCCCGCGGAGCGCGTCTCGTGGGCCGCCTACGCCGAGGCGGCCGACCGACCGCGCCGAGCCGGCGCCCTCCACGCCGAACACGGCGAGGCGGTGCGGCGCCTCCTGGGGATCCCACCGACCCCGGCACCCGCCCAGGAGAGCCCCAACGCCTATCTGAGGCGCGTGGAGGAGGTCCTGTACGTCTGCCCATGGCAGAGCAGGCTGAGGTCGTGGCTGGCCTTCTCACGCTTCCGTGGGGCGACCCCGCCCAAGCTGCTGGAGCGGTTCGTCCCACCCGCCGTCGCGGAGCAGACCGCCGACGACTTCGACCGGTTCAAGCGCCGTACCGACTCGGCCGCGCTGCGCACGCACATCCGCGGCTCCACCTGGCACGTTCCGACCTCGTGGTTCGTCCCCTTCGACGGCAACGAGCGCTGGCTGGTCATCGACGGCGACGGGGGCCAGGGGGGCACGACCACCACGCGCAATCTGATCTACGTCACCTCCATGGCCCATGCCAGGCGCCGCAGCGCCCGTGCCCTGCAGATCATCAGGAGGCAGGTCGGCGAGGTCTCGATCACCGCCGAGGTCGAGGACGTGGCACGCTGGCTGGAGGAGTTCCACCCGCATTCGCTGGTCGAGCTCGACTACGGCGGCATCGTCAACCTCATGGACGACGAGACGCTCCAGGCCGACGAGTCCGTGGCGGAGCTCGCGGCGGCGCTGACAGGTCTGGAAAAAGGCGAGGAAGAACTGGCGTTCGCCATGTACCAGCGCGTCATCCTCCGCTGGCGATCAATACAACTTCTCGAATCGGCAAACTGACTCGCAAATCATCCCTTCGACCTGCGTAAGTAGGTCCGTCGATGACCGGGGATGCACCTACGAACTGAGTAGTTTGCCGTTTTCACTGCGATACCACGAAACGTGTCGCTAGAATCACCGAGCGTGACAACAACACGTGCACAAGAGAGATGAGTCACTCAAAGACTCGCCAATCGCTCTACGTGGCTGTATGGTCACATCGGGTGATGCCGTATATGGCCCAAACTGCCGCACGCAATGGCCATAGGCGGACATCCGTGACAAGCGTCAAGTCGCAGGATCGCTGTCGCCGGTCCACATGGAGGAGAGGCCGCACAAATGTCAGCTCGTACACCCGAGGCAGAGCCGCTGCTCACCCCGGCGGAGGTCGCAACCATGTTCCGCGTCGATCCCAAGACCGTGACCCGGTGGGCGAAGGCGGGCAAGTTGACGTCCATCCGCACCCTGGGTGGACACCGCCGGTACCGGGAGACCGAGGTTCGCGCGCTGCTCGCGGGGATTCCGCAGCAGCGCTCAGAGTAAGACGGGGGCCGTCACTGACCTAGGGGGATTGGTGCGCGCTCACCCTGTGAGCGCGTAGGCCACACAGGTTTATGGGGAGCGGCGTCGCCCGCCCGGCGCCGCCCCAGCCACCTGCCCGGCGTCTTTCCCGGACCGTGGATCAGCTCGTCTGGTCCCGGAGCAGGTTGTCCAGCAACTCGCCGACCTGCGAGTCGTGCTTGGCCGCCACACCGAGCAGCGCCACCATGTGGTCGACCAGCATGCGCTCCAGGGCCGGCCGCTCGATGTCGCGGTGCTCCAGCCAGTCGAGGCCCGCGGTCTCGACGGAGGCGATCCAGGAACGCAGCGTGATGCGAAGCGCGGGGCCGGGCTCCTCGACCCGCATCTGCTTCATGATCAGTATGAACAGCCGGTTCCTGACCGAGTCGACGATCTCCCCGATGTCGCCGCTGCGGTTGGCGGGACCACCCCTGAGCAGCGCGGCGAAACCCGCCGCGTGCTCCTCCACGAAGTCGAAGTATCGGGTGAGCCCTCCGGCCAGCTCGTCCAGCGGACGGCCGTCCTCGTGGGGCCTTAGCCTTGCCTCCAACTGGGCCGCGGCGCTTTTCAGCGCGGCGACGTAGAGCTCCTGCTTGCCGCCGAAGTAGTGGTAGACCAGAGCCCGCGACGCGCCGGCCGCAGAGGCCACGTCATCGATCGACACGTCTTCCGCGTCCCGCCTGCTGAACAGCTCCAGGGCCGCCGCCATGAGCTCCTCACGGCGCCGGTCCACGCTGAGCCTGCGCCGCGCCGGTCGCGCGTCACCCGCCGCAGGTTTCGCCTGTTCGGCGGCTCCGGATGTCGAACCCACACCGTGCAGACTATCGGAGTCGGTACGCACGGCGTTGAGGTCAAGATCGGAGTTCCCTGCCCCGGAGGCCGTACCCCATTCGGAACTCGATCGTTTTGAGTGACAGGTGCCCATCCACCATCGCGGGGGAGAGCCATGTCAGGACCGCCGGTCAACACCACCGTCACCCGAGCCCGCGGGTTCGCCGAGCCCGTCTTATCCGACGGGTGCGGACCACGCCCGAGACCCACGATCCGCAATGTGGCCGAACGGGCCGGTGTCTCCAAATCACTGGTCTCGCTCGTCCTGCGCGGATCGCCACACGTCAGCGAGCATCGCAGGCAGGCCGTGCTCCAGGCGGCCAGAGACCTCGGCTACCGGCCCAACGCGGTCGCGCGCAGCCTGGTCGAGGGCCGTACCCATCTGGTCGGGGCGCTCGTCGCCGACCTGCACAACCCGTTCTACGCCGAGTTCCTGGACGGCCTGCAGGAGAGCCTGCACGGCGACGGGCTGAGGCTCCTCATCGGCAACAGCCAGTGGGACCCCGCCTTCGAGGACGAGGCGGTCGAGGCATTCCTCGAACTGCGCGTCGACGGGCTCGTCCTGCTCGGCATCGCGCCCACCAGCGGGACGCTCATCGAGGCCACCGGCTACACGCCCACGGTCGTGGTGGGCGAGCGCGACATCGACCTAGGCGGCGTGGACATCGTCGTCGACGACGACCAACTCGGCGCCCGTCTGGCCGTCGACCACCTCGTGGAGCTCGGCCACCGCCGAATCGCCCACATAGAGGCCTCGGGCATCTCCTCCGGGCGCTTCCGGTGCGAGGGTTACCTGGTCGCGATGCGCAGGCACTCCCTGGCCCCGTACATCATGGTCGAGGAGGGGGCCTCCAGCGAGGAGGGCGGCGCGCGGGCCGCGCACAGCCTGCTCACCCGCGACCCCCGGCCTACAGCGATCTTCGCCGCCAACGACCTGGTGGCCATGGGCGTGCTCTCCGCGGCCGCCGAACTGGGCCTGCGGGTTCCCGAGGACCTGTCGGTGGTCGGGTACGACAACATCCACCGTGCCGGGACCCAGCCGATCTCGCTGACCACCGTGGACCAGCCCCGCCGCGCCATGGGCCGTTCCGCCGCCGCGCTGCTGAACGACCGGATCGGCGACCCCGGCAAGGCCTCACGCCTGCGCCAGGTCGCGCCGCAGCTGGTCGTACGGAACAGCACGAGTTCCACCGAGCGCTGAAGCGCCTGCCTGGAGCGTTACAGGACGCCCAGGCAGGCTTCATCAACTCCCCAAAATCAGGTCAACATCGCGAACGCCGGTGTGCCGCCGGTGTTGACTCTGGCCGAGACGAGGGGGGTAACAATGCGTGATCCAGAACTGGTGTCATGCGCCCAGCGGGCCGCCGCCGAGCTTGAGCGGGCGTGGGCGCACTGGCGGACCGCCCGGGGCCGCAGCGGAGACGCCGGAGCCGAGTCCGTCGCCAGCTACGTGGCCCATTCGATCGACCACCCGTGGGGGCGTCCGCGCGTGGTCCTCGGGCTGGACGCCGAGGACGCCAGGGAACTCGCCTCGCTCCTGCAGAAGCAGGAGGTCGGCGAGCACGCCTGGTAACAGAAGGTGACAGCCGGGTACATATCGCGACAACGGCCTAGCCACGTCGTCGCGCCGCGTAAGTTGGGTGGTTGGCGACCTACTTGGGGGCGATGAGCGTGACCGGCAGAGCACTCGCGACGGCCCTTGTCCTGTGCGGCCTGAGCGCCGCCGTCCCGGTGATCTCCACCTTGCCGTCGGCGAAGAGCCCGGTCTCCACCGCCACGGTTCGCGTCGTGCTTCCGTCGACCC
>NZ_JBEXUE010000157.1:0-19705 GCF_040614275.1 Streptosporangium sp. NPDC006013 | reverse complement strand
AGACGTACCGGGGCTGAGGACAGGCATGCTTCTTCCTTCATGTTCGGTTCATCATCGCGAGCAGCACAGGGCGCCGGCCCGCGTGGTCCCGCGCGGCCACCGCGATCAGCGGTGTCACGGAAGCGGCGCCGGGGGAGCGCCACGTCATACGTGCAGCCCGCACTCGGTCTTGCCCATGCCGGCCCAGCGACCGCTGCGCGGGTCCTCTCCCGGGGCGACCTGGCGGGTGCAGGGGGCGCAGCCGATCGAGGGGTAGTTGTCGTAGTGCAGCGGGTTGATCAGCACTCCGTTGTCGGCCATGTAGTTGTCGACGTCGTCCTGCGTCCAGCTGGCGATCGGGTTGATCTTGACCATCTGGCGCTTGGCGTCCCACTCCACGACCTTGACACCGGCGCGGGTGGCCGCCTCGTCGCGGCGGATGCCGGAGACCCAGGCGAGGTAGGGCTCCAGCGCGCGGTTGAGCGGCTCGACCTTGCGCAGGTAGCAGCAGAGGTCGGGGTTGCGTCCGAACAGGCGCGGGCCCAGGTCGCGCTCCTGCTCCGCGACGGTCCGGGACGGCTTCACGTTGATCACGTTCACGTCGTAGACCTGCTGGACCGCGTCACGGGTGCCGATCGTCTCGGCGAAGTGGTAACCGGTGTCGATGAACAGCACGTCCACGCCGGGCTTGACCCGGCTGACCAGGTCGATCAGCAGGGCGTCGGCCATGGAGGCGGTCAGGCAGAGCCGGTCGCCGAAGGTCGCCGCCGCCCAGCGGATGATCTCCAGGGCCGAGGCGTCCTCCAGGAACCGGGAGGCCGACTCGACGATGTCCTGCAGCTCGAAAGTACTCCGCTGCTGCCGTAACCCGATCTCGATGTCCACCAGTGTCATCGCTCGTTCACCCAATCCTCATTCGCCCCGCGGAGCGGTGCGCTCGTCGCGCCGGAACTCGCCGTCTGGACCGTGCGGCTCGCGAGGGCCTCGCCGGCCCTCGCGTGGACCGCGTCGGATTCGCCGCGCGTCACGAGCGCACCCCGATTCCGAGAAACTTCAACTTGAAGGCACGCGCGCACGACCGGCAGTACCAGCCGCCGTCGCCCTCGTAGGGCTCCAGGTCCTCCTCGCCGCAGTACGGGCAGTGGAAGGGGACGGCGCGCTCACTCATCCGTTCCGCCGTTCACTTCAGGTCCGCGTCGTCGGCGCGCTGCACCCAGTCGGAGAAGGTCTCGTCGTCCTTCTTCTGCTCCTCGAAGTTGCGCAGCACCCGCTCCACGTAGTCGGGAAGCTCCTCGGAGGTGGTCTTCAGGCCGCGGACCTTGCGGCCGAAGCCCGGGTTGACGCCCAGCGAGCCGCCCAGGTGCACCTGGAAGCCCTCGACCTGCTCACCCTTGTCGTTGACGACGAGCTGGCCCTTCAGGCCGATGTCGGCGACCTGGATGCGCGCGCAGGAGTTGGGGCAGCCGTTGACGTTGATGGTCAGCGGGTTCTTGAAATCGGGCAGCCGCTGCTCCAGCTCGTCGATCAGGTTGGCCGCGGTGGCCTTGGTCTCGACGATGGCCAGCTTGCAGAACTCGATCCCGGTGCACGCCATGGTCTGGCGCCGGAAGGTGGAGGGGTTGACCTGCAGGTCGCCGGCCTCCAGCTCGGCGACGAGGCTGTCGACCTGGTCGGGCGCCACGTCGAGGATGACCATCTTCTGCTCGACGGTGGTGTGCACCCGGTTGGAACCGTGCCGCTCGGCGATGTCGGCGATCAGGTGCAGCTTGTCACCGTCGAGGCGGCCGACCTTCGGTGCGAAGCCGACGTAGAAGTTGCCGTCCTTCTGCGGGAAGACGCCCACGTGGTCCCTGCGGCCGCCGCGCGGCTCCTCGGGCGCGGGGCCGTCGGGCAGGGCGTGGCCGAGGTACTCCGTCTCCAGGATCTCCCTGAACTTCTCCGCGCCCCAGTCGTTGATCAGGAACTTGATCCGGGCCCGGTGCCGCAGGCGGCGGTAGCCGTAGTCGCGGAAGATGCCGATCACGCCGCCGTAGGCGGGGGCGACCTGCTCGGGGGTGAGGAAGACCCCCAGCCGCTTGCCGAGCATCGGGTTGGTGGACAGGCCGCCGCCCACCCAGAGGTCGAAGCCCCGCTCGCCCTTGTCGTTCACGACGCCTACGAACGCCACGTCGTTGATCTCGTGCACGGTGCAGTGCGCCGGGCACCCGCTCACCGCCGACTTGAACTTGCGCGGCAGGTTGGAGAAGGCGGGATCGCCGATGTAGGTGTCGTAGATCTCCTGGATCTGTGCGGAGCCGTCGAGGACCTCGTCGGTGTCGATCCCGGCCAGTGGGCAGCCCAGGATGACGCGCGGGGTGTCGCCGCAGGCCTCCGTGGTGGACAGGCCCACCGACTCCAGGCGCTCCCAGATGTCGGGGACGGCCTCGATCTCGATCCAGTGGAGCTGGATGTTCTGCCGGTCGGTGACGTCGGCGGTGCCCCGGCCGTAGAGGTTGGAGATGTCGGCGATGACCCGCAGCTGCGCCAGGTCGAGTCGGCCGCCGTCGATCCTGACCCGGAGCATGAAGTAGCGGTCGTCGAGCTCCTCCGGCTCCAGGATCGCGGTCTTGCCGCCGTCGATCCCGGGCTTGCGCTGGGTGTAGAGACCGAACCAGCGCATCCGGCCGCGCAGGTCGGAGGGATCGATGGAGTCGAAGCCCCGCTTGGAGTAGATGTCGATGATCCGCTGACGGACGTTGAGCCCGTCATCGTTCTTCTTGTTCTCCTCGTTCTTGTTCAACGGTTCGCGGTAACCGAGAGCCCACTGACCTTCGCCACGCGGGCGCTTGTGGTGTCGGTTGACCGGCCGGGCCGGGGTCGTCATGTGCGCGTCCTTTTTGAGGCTCGATGGGATGATTTCCGGACGCGCACGGGCGGCACCTCCCGCCTCGTCGTTGAGTGCGGGGGTCGATTACTCAGAGGAGGACGCCTGTTACGCGGCCGAGCTGGGTGAAATCAGCAGAGGGCGACGGTTAACGGACGTCACAACAGATGGCACTGCGGACACGCAGAAGGTCGACGTGGCGTCGCACGACGAGCAATGGGTCCGCTGGCATGTCTCTGACGATACCTTGGTGGCACCGGATGTCCAATGTCGGGTCCACAATCTGGACGCGAGGGCGAGATCCGGGCCCGGGTCATCCCTGGCGCGGCCAGCCCATCGCCGACTCCCTGGGCCTGTCGGCGGGCTTGTGCTGGCAGTCGCACCACGAGCCCCCTCGACACTTCTCGTGCCGCCGTGCCTTGCACTCCTGGCAGATCATGCCTCCATTCTGCGCTGTTCCCTCTAGAACATTACTCGGTTACCCTGGCCTTGGCTGGAACAGGGAGGCGCCATGGGCCTGGTGGACGAGCTGCTGGCGGATCTGCACGCCGAGACGGCCGAACTCGACGCGATGATCGGAAGGCTCGGCGCAGAGGAGTGGGAGCTGGCCACCCCGGCCGAGGGCTGGATGGTGCGCGACCAGATCAGCCATCTCGCCTGGTTCGACGACGCCGCCACCGTCTCCGCCACCGACCCCGACGGGTTCCGGGCCGCCCTGCCCGCCCTCCTGGCCCGTGGCGACTCCGCGGTGGACGAGCTCGCGGTCGCCTCGCGCAGCCTGGCCGCCGGCCAGATACGCGACTGGTTCCGCGAGGCCAGGGCCCGCGGTCTGGAGGCCTTCGCCCGGCTGGACGCCGGTGCCAGGCTGCCCTGGTACGGGCCCGACATGTCGGTCGCCTCCTTCGTCACCGCGCGCCTGATGGAGACCTGGGCTCACGGGCAGGACGTGGCGGACGCGCTCGGCGTCACGCGCGCGCCGACCGCCAGGCTCAGGCACGTGGCGACGCTCGGGGTACGCGCCCTGCCGTACGGCTTCGCGGTGCGCGGCCTGGAGCCGCCGGCACAGCCGGTGCGGGTGGAGCTGACCATGCCCGACGGATCGCCGTGGGCGGCCGGCCCCCCGGGCGTCCCCGATCTGGTCCGCGGCACCATGCTCGACTTCTGCCTCCTGGTGGTCCAGCGCCGCCACCTCGCCGACACGTCCCTGCTGGTACGCGGCGAGACCGCGAGGGCCTGGACGGCGGTCGCGCAGGCCTTCGCCGGCCCCCCGGGCAAGGGAAGAGCCCCCCTAGGCCAGGGGGAGAGGTAGGGATTTTTCAGGGGAGCACCGGATAGAAGCGAGGTTGTTTCACCTGACATGCTGGTGAATATGCGGACTTTGTTGAACGTCATCTGGTTGGTCTTCGCGGGAATCTGGCTGGCGATCGGCTATGTCCTCGCGGGCATCGTCTGTTGCATTCTGATCATCACCATCCCGTTCGGCATCGCGTCGTTCCGGATCGCCGCCTACGCGCTGTGGCCCTTCGGCCGGACCGTGGTGCGCGACCCCGACGCGGGGGTGATGTCCACCATCGGCAATGTGATCTGGTTCGTCGTGGCCGGGATCTGGCTGGCGATCGGGCACCTGCTGACCTCGATCCCGCTCTTCCTGTCGATCATCGGAATCCCGCTGGGCCTCGCCAACCTCAAGCTGATCCCCGTCTCCCTGCTGCCGCTGGGCGCCCGGATCGTCGACAGCGACGACGCCCAGGCGTTCTACCACAGGTGACCCGGGCAGGCGGGTGAGATTCGATCGTTGCCCGCCTGGCTCGTGATCAAGCACGGCTAGGAATACCGTTGTGTGGCATGACGTCCACTGATGCCCCGGCCCAGCGGCCCGGGCCCAAGCGGCGCCCTTCGCGCGGGCTCGGGACATGGCTGCGCACGGGCCTCGCGTGGATTCGCGGTATGGATGTCTGGGCCCGGCTGCGGACGGCGCTCGCGTGGATTCGCGGAACCGACCTGTGGACGCTGGTCACCGCCACCACGAACGCGGGCGTCACCTACCGCGTCACCGGCCTGGCGGGGGAGGCGGCCTTCTTCGCGCTGCTGTCGCTGCCGCCGTTCATGCTCGGCCTGATCGGCGTGCTCGGCCAGCTGACCCGGGTGTTCGGCCCCGAGACGGTCAAGAACGTCAGCGACTGGATCGACCAGCAGGCCCACCTGCTCTTCACGGACAACGCCGTCGACACCGTCGTCACCCCGCTCATCGAGGACGTGTTGAAGCCCGAGAACCAGGTCTCGCTGATCTCCCTGGGCTTTCTGCTCGCGCTCTGGTCGGGCTCGCGGGCGCTGTTCGTCTACGTCGACCTGATCTCGGTCGCCTACGGCCTCGGTGAGGAGCGGGGTATCATCCGCACCCGCCTGATGTCCTTCGGGTTCTATCTCGCGGGCCTGCTGATCGGGCTGGTGGTGATGCCCGTGCTCGTTCTCGGTCCCGTCGCGCTGCGCGGCGCCCTGCCGACCGACTACGCCCCGCTGGTCGACGTCCTCTACTGGCCGGTGGTCGTCATCGGCTCGGTGATCTTCCTTACCCTGCTCTACCACGTGAGCGTGCCCGTACGCACGCGCTGGTGGCGCGAGCTGCCCGGGGCGGTGCTCGCGCTCGTCATCTGGATCGTCTGCGCCGCCGTGCTGCGCGCGGTGCTCGCCGCCTGGTTCTCCCCGGTCTCCATCTACGGCTCGCTCGCCGCGCCCATCGCCGTACTGCTCTGGCTCTACATCACCGCGCTGGCCGTGCTCATCGGGGCCACGCTCAACGCCGAGGTCGACCGGCTCTGGCCGGTCGACGGCGCAGGTCGCGCCAGCCGCATGGGTTAGTCCGCTATCGTCTATGCGGCGACTGGCGCATAGGGTGGGAGAGACCACCAGGGAGCTGAAGGGCGAGAAGGCCGAGCGCCTGGGTCTTCACGCGATGTCGACGATGACAGGGGAGTGAAGGCGCATGAGTGCTCTTTCCAGCGTGGATCCGCAGATCGCCGAGCTCATCAAGGCCGAGGAGCGGCGGCAGGCCGACACGGTCAAACTGATCGCTTCGGAGAACTACGTCTCCAAGGCCGTCCTTGAGGCCACGGGCACCGTCCTCACCAACAAGTATTCCGAGGGCTACCCCGGCAAGCGCTACTACGAGGGTCAGCAGGTCATCGACCAGATCGAGACCATCGCCATCGACAGGGCCAAGTCCCTGTTCGGGGTGAACCACGCCAACGTCCAGCCCTACTCGGGCTCGCCCGCCAACCTCGCGATCTACCTGGCCTTCCTGAAGCCGGGCGAGACCGTGATGGGCATGGGCCTGCCCTTCGGCGGCCACCTGACCCACGGCTGGTCGGTCTCGGCCACCGGCAAGTGGTTCAACCCGGTCCGCTACGGGGTTCGCAAGGACACCGGTCGCGTCGACATGGACGAGGTGCGCGAGATCGCCCTCCGTGAGCGACCCAAGGTGATCTTCTGCGGTGGTACCGCGATCCCGCGCACCATCGACTTCCCGGCCTTCGCCGAGATCGCCCGCGAGGTCGGGGCCGTGCTCGCCGCGGACATCGCGCACATCGCCGGCCTGGTGGCCGGTGGCGCCCACCCGTCCCCGGTCGGTTACGCGGACGTCATCTCCACCACCACCCACAAGACCCTGCGCGGGCCCAGGGGCGCCATGCTCATGGCCACCTCCGACGAGCACGCCACCGCCCTCAACAAGGCGGTCTTCCCCGGCCTGCAGGGCGGCCCGCACAACCACACCACCGCGGCCATCGCGGTGGCGCTGAAGGAAGCGGCGACCGACGACTTCAAGGACTACGCCCGCCAGGTCGTCCTGAACGCCAAGGCGCTGGCCGAGGAGCTCAGCGGCCGCGGCTTCGACCTGGTCTCCGGTGGCACCGACAACCACCTCATCCTGTTCGACCTGACCCCCAAGGGCATCGGTGGTAAGCCCGCCGCCCAGGCCCTGGACAAGGCGGGTCTGGAGACCAACTACAACACCGTGCCGTTCGACACGCGCAAGCCGTTCGACCCGTCGGGCATCCGCATCGGCACCGCGGGCGTGACCAGCCGCGGCATGGGCGTCGCCGAGATGCGGCAGATCGGCGCCTGGATCGACCAGGTCGTCACCGCCCTGGCCAAGGACGAGGACGAGGCCAAGCACGTCATCACCCGAGTCCACGGCGAGGTCAGGGAGCTCACCTCCCACTTCCCGGCACCCGGTCTGTGACCGAGCCCTCGCGGACGGTGCGCCGGGCACGCTCGGGGCCGTGCCGACGAGGCTGAACAGATCTTCAAGGGCCGGATCCGTCAGGGCCCCGGGACGCCACGCGTCCCGGGGCCCTGACGCGTTCCCCGGCACGGCCAAAATGGGTTTGCGCCGGGCGGGAGGGGCTGCGCTATGGTTCTCCGGAAGACGTCGTTCGAGAGACGGACGGCCGTGAGCCACGAGGAGGTGGAGATCATGCGGGTTGTTCTGATGATCATGCCATCCACCAACCTCCGGGTGCCCGCCTAGCCGATTCGTGACGGGGCACCCGACCTTCCAAAAGGGTGTACCCACGTTGTCTTCGCCAATCATCTCTTCTTCGGCCGCTCTCACCGCGCTCGGCTGGAACGACTTCTTCGCCGCCGAACTCCCCGCCGGTCTGACTCCCGCCCGGGTGTCCCGCGTCGATCGCGGTGCCGCCGAGGTGCTGTCCGCCTCCGGTCATCTCCGGGCCGACTACGGTGCCCGGGTGCGGCGCGAAGCCGCCGCCGATCCCGTGGCCCTGCCCTGTGTCGGTGACTGGGTCGGGCTCCGCCGGCTGGCCGAGGGCCGCTTCGAGTTGGAGGCGCTCCTGTCCCGGCGCACCGCGTTCGTGCGTGGCGGTGTCGGCAGGGTCTCCAGGAGCGGGCTCTCAGGTGACTCACAGGGGCAGGTGCTCGCCGCCAACGTCGATGTCGTCTTCGTCGCCGAACCCGCGCTGCACGCCACCGACACCGCGGATCTGGGCAGGATCGAGCGGCTGCTCGCGCTCGCCTGGGAGAGCGGTGGCCGTCCCGTTGTGCTCGTCACCAAGTCCGACCTGATCGGCGAGGGGCTCGACTTCCTGCTGAGGGAGGTGGCCACGGCGGCGCCGGGGGTGGATGTGCACCCGGTCTGCTCGGTCACCGGGGAGGGGGTCGGCATCGTCCGCGAATACCTTGAGGGCACGCGCACCGCGGTGGTGCTCGGTGCCTCCGGCGCGGGCAAGTCCACGCTCGTCAACGCCCTGGCCGGGGCGGGTGTCATGGAGACCCAGCAGGTCAGGGCCGGCGACGGCCGGGGGCGTCACACCACCGTGCACCGTGAGCTCATTCCGCTGGCGAAAGGCGGACTGATCATCGACACGCCCGGTATCCGCCGCATCGGCCTGTACGACATGGGCGAGGGCGTGGACATGGTCTTCTCCGACCTGGAGGAACTCGCCGAGCGCTGCAGGTTCGGCGACTGCCGCCACGACAGCGAGCCGGGCTGCGCGGTGCTCGCCGCGATCGAGGACGGCACGCTTCCCGAGCGGAGGCTGGAGAGCTGGAACAAGCTCCAGAGGGAGGCCGCGTGGATGGCCTCCAGGAGTGACGCGCGGCTCCGCAAGGAACTGCAGAGCAAGTGGAAGATCATCCACAAGGAGATGCGAAAGCCGGGCCGCAACAGGCCGTGAAACGCGGAAATGCCCGCCGTGCGGTGATCTGCTTCAGACACCGCATGTGCGGGGCCCGACACGACAACGTGTGATCTCGCAAGGGGTGCGCGAGATCACACGTGCGGGGGAAGCCGGGTGGAGGTACTGCTCAGGCGA
This sequence comes from Streptosporangium sp. NPDC006013, assembly GCF_040614275.1. Lineage (NCBI taxonomy): Bacteria > Bacillati > Actinomycetota > Actinomycetes > Streptosporangiales > Streptosporangiaceae > Streptosporangium > Streptosporangium sp. NPDC006013. The sequence goes on along the minus strand of NZ_JBEXUE010000157.1, from coordinate 11,032 downwards.
CGGCGCTGATGCCGGCGCTGGCGGCGCGGCGCATGCGACGGCGACGCTCGGAGGCGCGCTCGTCCTCGTTCAGACCGCCCCAGGTGCCGTACTTCTCCGGACGGGACAGCGCGTAGTCCAGGCACTCGGCGCGAACAGGGCACTGGGCGCAGATCGCCTTGGCCTTACGTTCGCGGATGTCACGCTCGGGCTGACGCTCACCGTCGGGACCGAAGAAGAGCACGAGGTCCTCGCCCCGGCACGCGGCGTCATCCTGCCATCCCCAGCTGGGCCGAGGCCGGGCGGTCTGCCGACGTACCTGAGACATGAGAAAACCACCTTATAGTTGAGAGGTATTTCTGGTTGATGCCGCATTTGGACGCTTGTGGCGTCCCTGGATCCAACGCCTGGATTGGCCGTGATGTTCCCTCAGGTCAGGTCAGCGCGGACGTGGCGTACAGCACAGGGGTCAGCCTGTCCAGCGCTACCAGCCGGTAGGTAGTGATCGTATCGGCGCAAGCCGTACCACATGGCGTTGTCAGCGTCATGGGTTCAACCACTACCCGAAAACGAGCGCCACTACCGCGCACAAATGCCTCGGTGACGGCGCCGTCCGACCTGGAGGATTCCACGGCCACTCCGCCAACCGAGAGTTCACCCGTATGAATGCGGATGAAATGCTCAGCGGCCTGCAGTGGCTCAGGGATGCCTGCGCGTCCCCGGAAACGGTCAAGAATGATCTCGCCGGACCGGTACGCGTCGGCTGCCGCGATCGCAGCAGCCTGAGACATGCTGCCGTAGTAAAGCCCGTGTGGCAAGCACACGAGGTTGGCGGCGTATCGATCGCCGCCAACATGTGATGTTTCCCATACTGTGTCCGGCAATGATTTCGCCAAGGACCGAGCTAGGGGTAGTCCAATGCGGGCGCAGCACGCGTTGCGCTTGGCATGCGTGCAGACCAGAAAAACCGGCTCACTCACAAGTATGCAGGACTCCGGGACCACTCCGGCCACCACGCTGTCAAGGTCAAGATCGTCTGGACCTGCGAAGACGCCTTCGGCGATCCACGGCTCGGCGGCGGTGGAGTCGGCGACCATGACGTGAATGCCGGTTTCCACGGGGTTTCTGCGACCCGGGCGGCGAATCAGCTGGGGCCGGATGCCGAGCCGCGTGGCCCGTTTGATAAGAGTGTGAACGCCCTCGGGAAGTTTGCAGTCCTCGAGGTGGGAGGCCCAGGGGCCGGAGTGCTCGATCAGCAGCCAGAAGCGGGCCCCGACGGTCGCGCTGGCGTGGACGGGCAGTTCGCCGGTATGGCAGCCCCGGGGGTGCTCGCATCCCCTGCCCGTCATGTTCGCCATGCTCGCGCCGCAGCCCGTGATCACACTCTCTCCTCGCTCTGAGTTAGGCAAGACTAACCTAACAGCCGGGCCAGGGGGGCGCAGGAGGAGAAGGATCATAGGCGGGTAAAAGCACGCCGGCGGTGTCAGTGCTGTCAGTGCTGTCAGTGCTGTCAGTGGGCCAGTGCCGCGCGCGCCAGCGGGAGGGCGGCCTCACGGTCGGCGGGGACGAGGCCGATCCTGGTCCGCCGGTCGAGGAGGTCGTCCACGTCCAGGGCACCCTCGTGCCTGACCGCCCAGACGAGCTCGGCCCCCGTGACCCCGGTCGGGCCGGCCTCGGCCAGCCAGGGCTCGCGGGCCATCAGCGCCCGCACGGCGCCCGCCTCGCTCCCGTACCGTTCCAGGAGCCGGTCCGTACCCTTGCCGCTCCAGCCGTCCGGCCGGACGGCCCCGACGAGGGGCAGGCTCGCGGTGCGGCTCCGGCCCGCCTTGAGGCCGCCGAGCGACACGGCCCGGTCGACCGCGTCCTCGGCCATCCGCCGGTATGTGGTCAGCTTGCCGCCCACCACCGTCACCATCCCGTCCGGCGTGGCCAGTAGCGCGTGCTTCCTGGACAGGTCGGCGGTGCGGCCGTCGGCGGCGAGCAGCGGCCGCAGCCCCGCGTAGGTGCCGGCGACGTCCGCACGCCGTACCGGCTCCTCAAGTACGGAGTTCAGGACGGAGAGCAGGAAGGTCACGTCCTCCTCCGGTGCCTGCGGGACATCCGGGACGGGACCGTCCACCGGCTCGTCGGTGAGGCCGACGTAGATCCGCCCGTCGGACTGGGGGAGCACCAGTGCGAACCGGTTGCTCTCGCCGGGGATCGGGATGTGCAGCCCCGCGGCCAGACCCGGCAGCGTCTCGGGTCGCAGTACCAGATGGGTGCCGCGCGAGGGGCGCATCTGGATGTCCGGGTGGAGCCCGGCGGCCCAGACCCCGGTGGCGTTGACCACCGTTCTGGCCCGGATCGTGAAGGTGTCCCCGCCGAGTTCGTCGCGGACCAGCGCGCCCTCGCCGGACACCTCCAGCGCCCGGCAGCGCGTCAGCACCCTCGCCCCCCAGCGGGCGGCGGTCCTGGCCACGGAGACCACCAGGCGGGCGTCGTCGGTCAGCCGCCCGTCCCACGACAGCAGGGCGCCGCGCAGCCCGCGCGAATCCAGCGGGGAGGCGAGGGCGAGCGCCTGCTCGGCGGAGATGCGCAGGGGGCCGGGAAGGAGGTGGCGGGGCGTGCCCGCCGCGATCCGCAGCCCCTCGCCGAGCCGGTACCCGGTCATCACCAGCGCCGCCTGGCGGCGGGAGACCGCGGGGACCAGCGGCAGTAGGTAGGGCTGCGCCCTGACCAGGTGCGGCGCGATGCGGCCGAGCAGGTGGCCACGCTCCACCGCGCTCTCGTACGCCACCCCGACCTGCCCCCTGGCCAGATAGCGGAGCCCGCCATGGATCATCTTGGAACTCCACCTGGAGGTCCCGAACGCCAGGTCGTGGGCGTCGATCGCGGCCACGGAGAGACCTCGGGAGGCCGCGTCGAGCGCCGCCCCGGCACCGGTCGCGCCCAGCCCCACCACCAGCACGTCCACCACGAGGTCGCGGACCTCGGCGAGCTCGCGGGCGCGGCGGGCGGCGTTGAGAGACGATTTCACCGTCGTAGGTACCTTTCCAGGAGCGTGGCGAGCTCGGCGTCCAGATCGTCCCTGGTGAGCGGGTTCAGCATGGTGGGGCCGGAGAGCAGGAACGACTGGGCCGTCAGCAGCACGCCCCTGGCCAGTCTCGCCGCGTCACCGGGGCGCACGGTGCCGAGACCCTGTCCTGCGACGATCGCCGACTCGACGAGGCTCAGCATGGCCTCATGGCTTGAGCCCCGGCGATCCAGCAGGTAGGGCAGGAGCAGCTCGGGGTCGACCTCGACGATCTTCCGCCAGAGCGGGTGGTCGCGCAGCGCCCGCACCACCGCCACCGCCGCGGCGACCGGGTCCTCGGTGGCGAACCGGGCGGCGACGCGCACCCACTCGCGGGTCATCAGGTCGGCGACGAGACTGCGCATGTCGGGCCAGTGGCGGTAGATCGTCATGCGGGACACCCCGGCCCGGCGGGCCACGTCGGTGAGCGTGGCTCGCCGCACCCCCACCGCGAGGACCACCTCGCGGGCGGCGTCGAGGATCTGGTCGCCGCTCTCCGCGGCCGCGTTGTGACGGATGGACGTCATATGTCACAGTGTAGGGGTGGAAAAACCGACGAGTGCCGCGGAACCCATGCTCTGGTCCGGCTGGGGGGATCCCGCCAAGGCTGCCGACCTGCCGGGACCGATTCGCAAGCTGCTCCACGAGATGCTGGGCGTGCGCCCGCCGCGGGACCGGGCCGCCGACTTCGGCGAGGTGCGCCTGCCCGCCGTGGCCCTGTCCCCGCTGGTTCTCACCGCGTTGCGCGATGTCGTCGGCGCCGACCACGTGCGCTTCGACGACGACGCCCGTCTCCGGCACACCCGCGGCAAGTCCACCCCCGACCTGCTGCGCATGCGCGCCGGAGACGGCTCCGACGCGCCCGACGCCGTGGTGCTGCCCGGCTCCCACGATGAGGTGCTGGCGGTCCTGGCGACCTGTGCCGCGCACCGGGTCGCGGTGGTCCCGTTCGGCGGCGGCACCTCTGTGGTCGGCGGCCTGGTCGCGACCAGGCAGGGCTTCGCCGGTGTCGTCGCGCTGGATCTGGCCCGGCTGAACCGGCTGGTCGCCGTCGACCGCGAGTCGATGGTCGCCGAGATGGAACCGGGGCTGCGCGCCCCGCAGGCCGAGCAGCTTCTGGCTGGGCACGGGCTCACCCTAGGACACTTCCCGCAGTCGTTCGAGTACGCCACGCTGGGCGGTTTCGCCGCCGCCCGCTCCAGCGGCCAGGCCTCGGCCGGCTACGGCCGCTTCGACGACATGGTCGTCGGCATGACCGTGGCGACCCCGCGGGGCACCCTCGACCTGGGCCGGGCGCCCGCCTCGGCCGCCGGGCCCGACCTGCGCCAGGTGATCCTCGGGTCGGAGGGGGCCTTCGGCGTGATCACCTCCCTGAGACTCCGCGTCCGGCCGGCGCCCGCCGAGCGCGTCTACGAGGGATGGCGGTTCGAGTCGTTCGCGGCGGGCTCGGCCGCGCTGCGGCGCCTGGCCCAGGAGGGCGCCCTGCCCACGGTGCTGCGCCTGTCCGACGAGACCGAGACGATGATCGGGCTGGCCAGGCCGAGCGAGATCGGCGCGCTGTCCGCCGACGCGGGCTGCCTGGCCGTCGCCGGGTACGAGGGCTTCTCGGAGGTGCCCGCCCTGCGGGAACGGGTCGCCGCCGTGGCGTCCGGGCTCGGCGGCGTCTACCTCGGCCCCGGCCCCGGCGAGTCGTGGGCCTACGGACGCTACTCCGCGCCCTACCTGCGCGACTCGCTGCTCGCCGCAGGGGCGACCGTCGAGACACTGGAGACCGCCGGATTCTGGTCCAACCTGCCCCGCCTGTACGAGGCCGTGCGGCTCTCGCTGCACGCCTCGCTCGGCTCACCGCTGGTGATGTGCCATATCTCCCACGTGTACGGCACCGGCGCCTCCCTCTACTTCACGGTCGTCACGGCGCAGACCGACGACCCCGTCGGGCAGTGGGAGACGGCCAAGCGGTCGGTCAACGAGGCGATCGTCACGGCGGGGGGCACCATCTCGCACCACCACGGCGTCGGCCGCGACCACCGGGAGGCCCACGCGGTCGAGATCGGCGATCTGGGGGTGGAGATCCTGCGCGGGATCAAGGACCGGCTCGACCCCGAGGGCATCCTCAACCCGGGCGTCCTGGTCGCCCCGGAGAAGCCCGTCTCCTGAGGCCCGTCTTTCCGGCGGGTCTCCCGGGGGCGCCTTCCGGTTTCCGATTTCCGGCTTCCGGCGGGCGAGGGGAGGTCAACCGGTGACCACCAGTTTCTCCATGGCCTCGCGGAGCGGCCCGGGGATCCCGGCGGGCCGCCGGGTCTCCCGGTCGACGAACACGTGGACGAAGTGGCCCTCGGCCACGACCGTCTCGCCGTCCTCGCGGAACAGCCCGAGCTCGTAGCGGACGCTGGAACGGCCCAGGTGCCCGATCCGCAGCCCGACCCGGACGGGTTCGGGGAAGGAGACCGACGCCTTGTAGACGCAGTGCGACTCGACGCACAGGCCGATGGCGTCGCCGTCGTGGATGTCCAGGCCCGCGCTCCTGATCAGCCAGGTGTTGATCACGGTGTCCATCATCGAGTAGTGGACGGCGTTGTTGACGTGGCCGTAGACGTCGTTGTCCTTCCACCTGGTCGGAACGGTCTCCCAGTAGGCGTACACGGTGGAACTGTATTCCAGAGATCGGCGCGGGGTGAGCCGCTCTCCCGGCGGGTCCGTGGCGGGTTCCGGTGGAAGGGGGCGAGCGGGAACCGCCGGGGAACCACGCACCTGGCCGGGGTCACGGCGAGGTGAGGGGAGCGCTCCAGGCCGCGGGACGACCTCGCGCCGGCCGCCGCCGGATTCTCTCGGACGATTTCCGGTTCAGTCGCTTCTGATGTGGATCGTCCTCCTTTATTGCCTGCGATCCGGGTGCGACTTCTTAAGATCATTGCCAAGATATGGTCATGGTCGATGTCGGACGGGCGGCGCAGCGCGGGCGTGAGGTCTCCTCCCGGGTGTCCAAGGAGGGCGCGGGCTGGTCCTGCACGCACAGGGGGACCTTCGAGGACCTGCTGCCCAGCCGGAAACCCTTCTCCTGGCTCGATGTGCGCACGGTCTGGCGCTCCAGGAACGAGGTCCTCGCGGCCCTGTTCGGAGACCCGTCGGGGCAGGTACGGGCGCGCTGGGTGGCGTCCCAGCGGGCCCGGGGTGCCGACCCCTCCTTCCGCATCCCGATGGACGTCGGTCCCGAGTTCTCCTTCCTGGTCCTCGGTGACACCGGGGAGGGCGACTCCTCGCAGTACGCCGTGGTGCCGGGCATGCTCAGGATCGGCGAGGACACCGCCTTCGCGGTCGTCGCCAGTGACGTGATCTACCCCACAGGCTCGGGGAACGAGTACGAGGACAAGTTCTTCCGCCCCTACCAGGACTACCGGGCGCCGATCTACGCGATCCCCGGCAATCACGACTGGTACGACGGGCTCGGCGGCTTCATGCGCGTCTTCTGTGACGCCCCGCCGCTGGAGGCGGAGGGCGAGGGGGGCGGGCCTTCGCCCTCCGGGCTGCGCGGCCTGCTCTGGCGCAGGCCCGAGAAGATCGACGAGGCCCGGCTGGCCAGGGCGCGCGAGCGGCGGTCAGGACCCGAGCAGCAGGCCGTGCAGCCGGCCCCCTACTGGGCGATGGAGACCCCCGGGCTGCTCATCGTCGGCGTGGACACCGGCATTCGCGGCGACATCGACTCCGAGCAGGCCGGCTGGCTGCGCGAGGTCTCCCGCGATCCCCGGCCCAAGGTGCTGATCACCGGAAAGCCCATCTACACCCGCAACGACTACAAGCCGTCGAAGCTGGCCGGGGGCGGCACCGTCGACGACATCGTCACCGACCCCGCGCACAACTACGTCGCGGCGATAGGCGGCGACGTGCACAACTACCAGCGCTTCCCGATCAAGGTCGGGGAGCGGACCATCCAGTACATCGTGGCGGGCGGCTCGGGGGCCTTCATGCACGCCACCCACACCATCCCCAGGGTCACCGTCGGCGGCCTGCACGAGGACGACTACAGGTGCTACCCGCTCCGCGGTGACTCGTTGTCGTTCTACAGCAGGCTCTACAGCGACCGGCTGCGCATGCGGTGGCTCTACCTCACGCCGGACGAGAGCGCGGCGCTGATGTCCCGGCAGATCGGCAACACCCCGGTACGGGACATCCCGGCCGTGCCGATCACCCGGCGGATGAGATGGGCGGCCCGGATCCTCGGCGGCTGGCCGATGCCGTTCCGGCTTCCGGTGGGCAGGATCTTCCACCGCTACCTGTCGGAGCTGTCGGACTGGGACACCCCGCCGTTCTTCAAGAGCTTCCTGCACGTCTCGGTGACGCCCGAGGTCTTACGGATCCGCTGCTTCGCCGCCACCGGCTGCCTGCCGCAGGAGATCGAGCCCCCGCTCGAGGACGAGATCGTCATACCGCTCGGCTGACCCGGCCGGAATGTCGTATCGGCGTGGCACTGTTGGCGTATGAACGTGTCAGTCGCGGCCGCCCCCGGCGGTGGGGGCGTTCTGCGCGTGGACGGCGAGTCCGCCGTGGCCGTCGCCGATCTGGTCTCGGCGGTCCGCGAGCTGGAGGCCCGGCAGCCACGCTGGGTCTGGGCCGACACGCGGGAGGTCTATCCCGCGCTGCTCGCCGCCGGCGTGCGGCTGGCGCGCTGCCACGACCTGGCGCTGACCGAGAGCCTGCTCCTGGCCCACGAGGGACGGTTCGGCGAGCCCCGCTCGGCCAGGGCCGCCCACGCCAGGCTGCACGGCCTCCCCGTGCCGGACGACCATCAGGGGCCCCAGGCGCGGCAGGCCACCCTTTTCGAGGAGGAGACGCCGGCCCCCGACGCGGACCTGGTCGCCGAGGTCCACGCCGACCAGCTGCGGCGCATCGAGGCCACCGCGGACCCGCGGCGGTTCCGGCTGCTGGTCGCCGCGGAGTCGGCCGGGGCGCTGATCGCCGCGGAGATGGCCGCCGAGGGCATGCCCTGGCGCGAGGACGTGCACGACGAGCTGCTGACGGACCTGCTCGGCCCGCGCCCGGTGCACGGCATGCGGCCCGCCAAGCTCCAGGCCCTGGCCGACCAGGTGGCGGCGGCCTTCGGCACCCCGTTCAACCCCGACTCCCCGCAGCAGATCGTCAGGGCGTTCAAGGCGGCGGGCGTGCCCGTCTCCTCCACCAGGGCCCATGACATCAGGCAGGTCGACCACCCCGGTGTCGCGCCCCTGCTCGCCTACAAGGAGATGGCCAGGTTCTACAGCTTCCACGGCTGGGTCTGGGCCGACCAGTGGGTCCGAGGCCACCGCTTCCGGCCCGAGTACGTGGTGGGCGGCGTGGTGACGGGCCGTTGGGCGACCAACGGCGGCGGCGCCCTGCAGATCCACAAGCTGATGCGCAAGGTCATCGTGGCCGACGACGGCTGGGCGCTGGTCGTCGCCGACGCGGCCCAGCTGGAACCGCGGGTGCTGGCCGCCATGGCCGGGGACGGCGGCCTGGCCAAGGCGGCCGGGCAGATCGACCTCTACCAGGCGCTGGCGCAGGCGTTCGGCGGCGAGCGCGACAACGCCAAGATCGCCATGCTGTCGGCGATGTACGGGGGCACCAGCGGAGACGCGCCCAAGCTGCTGGCCGTGATGCGCCAGCGCTTTCCCCGCGCCTACCAGTTCGTGGAGGACGCCGCCCGCGCGGGGGAGGAGGGCAAGGTGGTCCGTTCCTGGCTGGGCCGCACCTCGCCGCCGCCCTCGGCCGGCTGGCGAAAGCTGGTCTCGGGGCCCGAGGGAGGCCGTGCGGCCCGCGACCGCGGCCGGTTCACCAGAAACTTCGTGGTCCAGGCGACCGCGGCCGAGTGGGCGCTCGCGCTGATGGCGGTGCTGCGCGGCCTGCTGCCCGACCCGGCCAGGCTGGTGTTCTTCCAGCACGACGAGGTGATGGTGCACTGCCCGGCCGAGCAGGCCGACGAGGTCGTCGCGGCGGTCGGCAGGGCGGCGGAGGAGGCGAGCCGGCTGCTGTTCGGATCGACTCCTGTCCGTTTCCCGATGCAGGCGGTCCAGGTGCGGTGCTACGCCGACGCCAAGTGAGCTCCACCCGGCGGGCGTGAGCGGCCAGGAGCCCCGGATCCCGGCGGGTCAGTTCCTGCTCAGGACCAGCCAGGCGCCGGTGATCGTCACCATGACCCCGACGGCCACGCCGAGCGCGCCGTAGGAAAGACCGCCGACGATCACCCCGGCGGCCACGGTTCCGGTCGCGCCGCAGAGGTTCGTCAGCAGGTCCGACAGGCCCTGCACGGAGGTGCGGTGTGCCAGCGGCACCGCCTCGCTGAGCATCGCCGAGCCGGCGATCAGCCCGCAGGACCAGCCGAGGCCGAGCAGGATCAGCCCGGCGGTGATCCGCGTGACGTCGTGCGTCCCGGCCCCGCCCGCGAGGACGGCGGAGGTCAGCAGCAGGCCCATCCCCAGCACCAGCACCGGTGTCCGTCCGGCCCGGTCGGCGAGCCAGCCGACCACGGGGGACAGCACGTACATTCCCGCGATGTGCAGGCTGATCACGACACCGATGACCGTGTACGTCGAGCCGCCGTGGTCCAGGTGGACCGGGGTCATCGACATGATCGACACCATGGCGGTGTGGCTGACCGCGATCGCGGCCAGCGCGCGCCTCGCCAGGGGGGTCTCACGCAGTACCCGCCAGGCGGCGCGGAACGTGCCCCCGCCCTTCTCCGAGGCCGTGGCCGGGGCCGAGGGGGGAGTGGAGCCGGAGCCGTGCGGCGTCGTGCTCCGCTCCCCGGGGGCGGGTGACGCGGCCTCCGGGACCGTGCCGTCCAGGGCGGTGCCGCCCGGAACGGTGTCCGGGGGCAGGGATGGGGGCAGGGACGCGGAGCGGGCCAGAAGCAGGGGGTCCGGGCGCAGGGCGAGGAGGATGACGCCGAGGGTGATCGCGAAGCTCAGCAGGGCGAGGACGAACGGGCCGCTACCCGGTGCCAGGCCGAACCCGGCACTGAACCGCTCGGCGGGCTCCGCCAGGTTCGGGCCGGTGACCGCCCCGATGGTGGTGGCCCACACCACCAGCGACAGGTGCCGGGCCGAGTGCCCCGGCGCCGACAGGTCGGTCGCGGCGTAGCGGGAGGCCAGGTTGCCCGCGCTGGCCGCGCCGAACAGCACCAGCCCGGCCAGCAGCAGCGGCCACGACCCCATGGTGAGGGCGAGCAGCGAGACCAGGCAGCCGAGCAGGGCGCACCCGTAGGCCAGGGTGAGCCCGGCCCGCCGGCCACCCCGGCCGGACGATCTGGCGGTGGGCAGCGCCAGCAGCGCGGCGCCCAGCACCGTCGCGGTCCCGGCCAGCCCGCTGAGCGTCGTGGAGCCGGAGAGCTCCTTCACGGTCACCGAACTGAAGGCGAGTCCCACGGCGACGCCGATCCCGCCGCTGATCTGGGCGGCGGAGAGGACGGCGAGCGTCCGCCGCTGCACCGTGGCGATCCGCTCACCGCCGTCACTGCGGGTACCGGAGACGTCGGGGGGCGTGGTGTCGGCGGTCACGAGTGAAGTCTGTCATCACTCGTGACCGGACCGGGAAGTCGTCTCGCGGGCGGGCTCAGTCGGCGGAGGTGAAGGTGGCGAAGAAGGTGCCCAGGATCTCCGAGTTCTTCTCCCAGTCGAGATCCTGAACCCTGAACGTGATCTGGTAGGCGGTCTGGCCGTTGACGGCGACGTAGCGTGTCAGCCCGTGCATCGGGACGCCGTTGGGCTGGACGTAGGTGTACTCCCAGTCCGCGGCCTTCCACGAGCGATAGTTCACCACCGTCACGCCTACCTCGGTGTACTCGTCCAGGCCCTTCTTGCTCGCCTTGCCGAGTGCCGTCACCGGGTCCTCGACCGGTACCTCGACGACGACGATGTTCTGCCCGCCGCCCTTCGGCCCGGAGAAGGTGACGGTTCCCTTGGGGCCGGCCTTCACGGTCCAGTCGCCGGGCACCGCGCCGGAGACCCCGGCGGCGCTCGGCGTCTTGTAGCC
>NZ_JBEXUE010000156.1:0-19806 GCF_040614275.1 Streptosporangium sp. NPDC006013 | reverse complement strand
GCTGGGCGGCCCTGCTTGAGGACGATGCCGAAGGCCCCGAAGTGCGTGACGCCGGACAACTGATGCTCCGCCCGCCCGGCGAGGCCGTGACCGGCCAGCAGCCGGTCGGCCTCCTTGGCCAGTTCGGCCCGTTCGCGGCGGGCCCACGGCAGCCGCAGGACGGTCGCCGGACCGTTCGTCCGCTCCCGCGCGTAGGCGCCGAGCAGAACGTTGTCCCGCAGGCTCGACGCGCCCAGCAGCCGCGGCGTCTGGAAGACGCGCGCCACACCGCGCCGGGCGAGCCGCTCGGCCGTGGCCCGGCTGACGTCCTCGGTGCCGAGGAGGACCCGTCCCTCGTCCTGCCGCAGCAGACGGGTGATCACGTTGAGCAGGGTCGTCTTCCCCGACCCGTTGGGCCCGACGATCGCGTGCACCGTGCCCGGCTCGATGGTGAGGTCGATGCCGCGCAGCGCGTGCACGCCGCCGAAGGACTTGCGGACGCCGGCCAGTTCGACGCCGAGCGGCTCCCCGCGCGGCGGCCCGACCTCGACCGGGACATCCGTACCGGGGACGTCGGAAGGCCCGCCACCGGCCCTGCGGCGTGCCCGCAGCTTCTCCCACGCCCCGGCGATACCCTGCGGCGCGTACACCATCAGCACCAGCAGCGCCGCACCATAGATGAGGCCGCGCCATTCCGCCAGGCCGGTCAGCAGTTCCGGGAGGGCGAAGAACAGCAGGGTGCCGATGATCGGGCCCGCGAGACGCGCGGCGCCACCGATGATGACCACCAGCAGGAACAGGATCGAGAAGTCGAGGGTGAAGTCGTCCGGGGTGACGAGCCCGTGATGGACGGCCAGCAGCGCCCCGCCCAGCCCCGCGGTGGCGCCGCCGCAGGCGAACGCGAACAGCTTCATCCGCGCGGGTCCGACACCGACGCTCCGCGCCATCTCCGGCGCGTCCCGCACGGCCATCATGCCCCGGCCGAAGCGGGAGTCGACGATGGCGCGGACCATGGCGAACAGTACGACGTTCACGGCGAGGACCAGCCAGAGGACGTCCCGCTCCCCGAGTTCCCACGAACCGAACGCGGGCCGCGGGATGCCGACCAGCCCCGACCAGCCACCGGTCAGCCCCTCGAACTCGACCAGCAGGCTGCGCATCGCCATCGCCGCTCCGAGCGTGACCAGGGCGATGTACCAGGACGACAGCCGGAAGGCGGGCAGTGCCATCAGGGTTCCGGCGCCCGTGGCGATCACCACCGCCACCGGGGCCGCCGCCCAGAACGTCCAGCCGTGGTCGGCCATGAGGATGCCGGTGGCGTAGGCGCCGACGGCGACCAGCGCGCCCTGTCCGAGCGAGACCTGGCCGGTGTAGCCGAACATGATGTTCAGCCCCATCCCCACCAGCACGTAGATCGCGGCCGTGGTGGCGAGGTAGGTGATCGTCGGGTCGCCGCTGACCAGCGGCAGCGCGGCCGTGGCCGTCACGAGGGCGAGCCAGGGGGCCGAGCGCCGTGCGGCGCCCGCCCGTGTCCCGAGAACTTCAGACATGACGTTGCACCGCCAGACCGCGCAGGCCGTTGGGCCGGATCAGCAGGATGAGCAGCATCGCCGCGAACAGGAAGACGGACTGCGACCCGGGAGAGCCGTAGGCGGCGCCCGCGGCCTCGACGGTGCCGAGCACCCATCCCGCCAGCAGGACGCCTCGGTTGTCGCCGATCCCGCCGACCGCCAGTGCGGCGAAACCCTTGATCAGCAGGCCCAGGCCCATCGTCACCGAGGCCAGCAGCAACGGCGCCGCCAGCACTCCGGTGAGCCCCGCCAGGGCACCGCCGAGCAGGAAGGAACGGCGGGTCAGCATCGTCGGGTCGATGCCGCGCAGCCGGGCGCCGTCACGGTCGGCGGCCACCGCGCGCAACGCGGCGCCGAACCGGGAACGGTCCAGCAGGCCGAGCAGCATCACCACGGCGACGGCGACGGCCACCACCCCGAGCTGGTAGCTCGAGAACCGGACTCCCGCCACCTCGTTGACGCTGATGGACAGCGGCCACGGGGGCGCGACGGTGCTCGGCTGGTCCGTCCACAGCCGTCCAGCGGCCTCCGCGAGCAGCAGCGAGAACGCCAGCGTGGTGATCACCCAGCCGGCTGCGTGGGACGATCTGCGCAGCACCGGGGTGACGGCCACCCGCTCCTCGGCCAGCGCCACGAGCGCGACGACGGCCATCGCGCAGACGGCGGCGATCCCCCAGGGGAGTCCGCCGATCGGAGTGGCGGCCATCAGCATCGCGCCGATCATGATGAGCTCGCCCTGGGCGAAGTTCACCACGTTCGTCGGCCGGTGCAGGACGTTGAACCCCATCGCGACGAGGCCGTAGAGGCTGCCGAAGACCAGTCCCGCGACCAGGATGTCGGTGATCATCGGGCGGTCACACCCCGTCCGCGCGCCGCCGCAGGACCCCGCCCAGGCTCTCCGGCTCCTTCGCCGACATGAGAGTGCCGATCGTGATGTCCTCGTCGGCGATGCCGGAGTGCCGCTTCGCGGTGAACGACACCTTCGCCCGGGTGCCCTGGTAACCGTCGACCTTGTCGAGCGCGGCCTTGAGATTGGCCGGATCGAGGCTCCCGGTCTCCCCGATCACCTTGGCCATCAGCATCATGTAGTCGTAGTAGGGGCTGGTCACCGCCGAGTAACCGAGGCCCGCGGTGTCCGGATGCGCGTTGATCCGCCCGACCAGCTTGCGGACCTCGGCCGGAGGCTGCTCGTCGCCGGTGTAGGTGAGCCCCCGGTAGGTGGTGCCGAAGAACCCGTCGAGCAGGGGCCGCGGGAACTCCCCTAGCGCCTCGATGTAGTTGAGGTCGTGCGAAACGATCACGGGGTGGAAATCGCTGGCCGCCATCGCCCGCAGGATCAGGATGGTCGCCTGCGGCTGGCCGGTGAACAGCCCCAGCCCGTCCACACCGGCCCGCTCCAGACTCCGGACGAACGGCGTCATGTCGGAGGCGTCCACCTCGAACACCTCGACCGCGACCGGCTTGGCGGAGTAGTCGTCGCGCAGCGTCCGGACGACGGCGTCCCTGATCGACGTGCCGAACTCCGAGTTCTCCACGATGATGCCGATCTTGCGCAGCCCACGGACCTCGTAAAGGAAGCGCGCCGCCACCCTGGCCTGCTGGGTGGTGTTGTAGACGAGCTGGTAGTGGTGAGGGAAGCGGTCACCGTCCCCGAGCAGCTCCGCACCTCCCCAGCACGACTGGATCAGCTTCGCGCGGGCGAGGGCCGTCACCGACGCCAGCACCTGTGAGCTGCCGGTCGGTCCGACCACGAAGATCGGGTTCTCCCGGATCAGCCGCTGCGCCACGGCCGGCTGGCTGGCCGGGCTCCCCTTGTCGTCCTGCTCCGCGACCTGCACCGTCTGTCCGAGCAGGCCGCCGGCCGCCTTGATGTCCTCCAGCGCGAGCCGCGCGCCCACGTAGATCGGCTTGTAGGCGGCGGCGAGGCGGCCGGTCTTCGGCTCCACCCACCCGATCCGGGCGGCCGTGTTCCCGCCGCCTCCCGAGCTCCCGCACGCCGCCGTCCCGAGGCCGAGCACTCCGAGCGCGGTGGCGGACGCGGCGCCCGCCAGAAACCCTCGCCGGGACATCCCGTCCGTCCGGTAAGTGGCCAAGGCCGCCTCCTCAGATTGGTGTATGAACGTTTGTATACTTAGCCTCGATACGACGTCAAGAGGAAACCGACAAGCTCGAGCGGCACAATGGGCTGGTCAGGAACGGGCGTAACCACCGAGGGCGCGGAAGTCGGCCCCAGGCCGTACCAGACGGGCGATGGGCATAAGCGTCGGCAGGCCAAGGCGGCCCAGGAGACCGAGGGCCAACCGGAAGTCACCCTGATGTCGCGCAGCGCCCGCCTCAGTATCGAAACACTCGGCCACGATCCGCCCGTGCCCGCCGGCCGGCGTCTCGGCCTGATCCTGCGGGAGACGTGTACACCGCGAGCGTACGGCCCGGCCCGCATGGCCGAACCACTCGGACACCACCTTGACGGGCACGTCCTTCGACAGCGGCACCGTGGCGTGCGTGTGCCGAAGATCGCGGGAAATCGTCGCCCGGCCCAAGACGGAGATGGTCCGCGACCGGCTCGGGAGATCGCCGGGATACCGGACCGACGGTCACCGGAGGTCGAGTCGATGCCGTGCGACGTACGACAGTCTCACTGTCCGCTACGAAACCGCCGTGACCACCGCCGTCAACGGGTGGCTCCGATCCATTTCCGAGGTGGGCCTTGGAGGCATGAGAGATGAGGTGGGGTCAGCGTGGGGGAAAGCCCAGGCGGTGGCGCTGGGTGGGGCCGTGCTGGTTGATGGTGGGCGGGGCGCCTGGAGGAGCGGGGAGAGTGCCGGTGAAGTGGTGGGGGGAGCCGGGGGGCCGGGCGAGGGACCAGCAGGTGTCGACCGGTTCGAAGAGGTCGGTCAGGGCCTGGGTGGTCATGGCGGCGATCTTGGTGGTGAGGTAGGCGGTGATCTCGTCGCGGCGGAGGGTGCGCTGGTCGTGGGTGAGGGGACACCACTCGGGTCTGCCCAGGGCGCGGATGAGATTGGCCCAGAGGTGCTGTTCCTGGGCCACGCCAAGGATCAGGGTACCGCCGTCGGCCGTCGGAAAGGTGCCGTAGTGGGGGGCCTGGTAGACGCCGAGGAAGTCGCGATAGGCGGAGCCGCCCAGGGCGTTCACCCACTCGGACAGGGCACCGGTGATGGAGAGTTCGAGGTGGGTGCCCTGGCCGGTGCGCTGGGCGGCCATCAGCTCGGCGAGGACGTGGAAGGCCGCAGTCGTCGCGCCCGCCAGGTCGCCGACGGGGAGGCCGTCGGGGCGGGCGAGGTTCAGGGCGCCCGCTTCGGCGAGGTAGTTGATGTCGTGGCCGGGACGCTGGGCCAGGTCGCCGGTGGGGCCGTAGCCGGACAAGGAGCAGTAGACGACCCCGGGGTTGGTGGCGACGACCTCCTCGTAGCCGACGCCCAAGCGGTCGGCCACGCCGGGACGCCAGCCCTCGACGACGATGTCGGCCTCGGCCAGGAGCGCTCGGGCCAGGGCCTGGTCGTCGGAGTCCTTGAGGTCGACCACGACGCTTTGCTTGCCCGCGGCCAGGTAGGTGAAGCTGGCCGGGGCGACCCAGCGGAGCGAGTCTCCGGCGGGCGGTTCCAGCTGGATGACGGTCGCGCCGAGGCGGCACATCATCTGGGTGCAGAACGGGCCGGGGAGCGTGACGCTCATGTCCACGACGCGCAGACCGTTCAGGGGGCCGGAACTCGCGACGAGATTCCCGGGCGTAGCCGACTCTGGGGGGAGAGTCATTCGGCGGTCATCCCGCCGTCTACGGTGAGGACGGTGCCGTTGACGTAGCTGGCGTCGTCGGACAGCAAGAAGCAGATCGCGGCGGCCAGCTCGTCGGGGGTGGCGACGCGATTCAGCAGCACCTGGGAGCCGACCTTCGCCAGCGAGTCCTCCAGGGTGGCGCCGGCGGCCAGGTAGTGCTCACGGGTCATCCCGGTCAGGGTGGGGCCCGGCGAGACGCAGTTGACCCGGACGGTTGGAGCCAGCTCCAGCGCGAGGTGCTTGGACAGGGGCTCGATGGCCCCCTTCGTGGCGGCGTAGAGGCCGCGGTTCGCGCGGGCGACGTAGGCGACCACGGACGTGGTGTTGACGATCGCACCGCCGCCGCGGGCCTTCATGTGCGCGCCGACGGCCTTGCACACCAGGTAGGTGCCGACTGTGTTGATCGACAACTGGCGCTCGAAGTCGGCGAGCGGGGAGGTCATCGCCACGCCCGCCAGGAGCACCGCGGCCCCGTTGTACAGAGCGTCGATATGTCCCATCCGCTCGGTCACCGACGTGACGGCCTCAGCGACCGAAGTCTCGTCGGACACGTCGGCGGCCACCGCCATGCCGCCGTCGATCCCGGCCGCGACGGACCTGGCCGCGTCGAGATCGACGTCCACGAGGGCGACCCTGCCGCCGTCGGCCGCGAACCGGCGCGCGACTGCGGCCCCGATGCCGGACCCCGCTCCCGTGCAGAACAGAACACGCTCGTCGAACCGACCAGCCATCGTGAGTAGCCCTTCCTAACCGTTGAAGCCGTCAGCCGACCAGGCGACGGGACAATCTATCAACATATTCGTTGATAATTAGCCGAGCGAGATGTAGACCGACTTGTAGCCGGTGAAGTGATTGAGCCAGGCATCGCCGTGCTCCCGGCCCATCCCCGACAGCCCGAAGCCACCGCTGGGCGCGGACCGGTCGAGGACACCGTAGGTGTTGACCCACACGGTGCCCGCGCGCAGCCGCCGGGCCACCCGGTGCGCCCGGGCCAGGTCGCCGGTCCACAGACCCGCCGCCAGCCCGAACCGGGTGTCGTTGGCCAGGGCCACCGCCTCCTCCTCGTCGGTGAAGCCCATGACCCCGATGATCGGGCCGAAGACCTCCTCCCGGGCCACTGTCATGTCGTTGCGCACTCCGGTGAGCAGGGTCGGCGTGACGAAGTACCCTGGCCCCTCCCGCCGCGTCCCGCCGTAGGCCACCTCGGCGCCGTCCCGCGCGGCGGCGTCCAGGAACCCCTCGACGCGTCCCTTCTGCGCGCCCGAGACCACGGGACCGAGTTGGGTGTCCGGGTCGAGCCCCGGCCCGATCCGCACCTCCTTCAGCAGCCGCGCGACGGTATCCACATAGGAAGAGAGCACCGACTCGTGGACGATGACCCGGGACCCGGTGAAGCAGACCTGCGCCGCGTTCGAGCACATCTGCCGTACGGTCGAGCGCGCCGCCGCCCCGATGTCCGCGTCGCCGAACACGACGTTCGGGCTCTTGCCGCCGAGTTCGAGCACGACGTCCTTGAGCCCGGCGTTGGCCCGCCGGTGGATGTCCTGCCCGACCGGCACCGACCCGGTGAACGTGACGAGCTGGACATCCGGATGCTCGACCAGTGGCGGTCCCACGGCCGGCCCCTCGCCGGTCACCACGTTGACGACGCCCGGCGGCACCCCGGCCTCGGCGAGCAGCCGCGCGAACCACAGTGTGGACAGCGGCGCCTGCTCGGCCGGCTTCAGCACGATCGTGTTCCCGGCGGCCAGCGCGGGGCCGACCTTGCTCGCCGCGATGACCAGCGGCGAGTTCCACGCTCCGATGCCCGCGACGACGCCGACCGGCTCGCGGTCGGTGTACCCGAACAGCTCCGCGCCGACCGGGTTCACCGAGCCGTAGATCTTCGTACACCATCCGGCGTAGAAGCGCAGCGTCCGCGCCGCCGACGCCGGGCTGCCCGCCGTCTGCGCGATCGGCGTGCCCACGTCGGAGGCGTCGATCCGGGCGAGCACCGCGGCGTCCCGCTCGATCAGGTCGGCCAGCCGCCAGAGGATCTCCGCCCGCCGGGCGGGCGGCAGGGACGTCCACCGCCCGTCCTCGAAGGCCTGGCGCGCCGCCCCGACCGCGACCGCGACGTCCCGCCCGTCACCGGCCGCGACCTGCGCGATGACCCGCTCGGTCGCCGGGTCGACGACGTCGAGCATCGCCCCAGAGACGGCGGGAAGGTCGTGCCCGTCGTCGATCGTCATACCGTGATCGGAGCGTCCGACGAACCGCCGCACGTCCTCCAGCACCTCACTCATCAGGCCTCCCGAAACTCACAGCGCCCGCGACGGCAGCTCGACCGTGGCCGACCCGGTGACATTGCGCTCGCCCCGCTGGGTCTCTCCCCAGCACTCGATCTCCACCACGTGCCGCCCGTTCTCGACCGACCGGCCTGTCACGGTTCCGCGGCACCAGGTCGCGTCCCCCACGAGGTTCGGCTGGTGCAGCCGGACGTTCAACCGCCGCACCCACCCGTCGTCCCCGCACCAGTTCGTCAAGAGATGCCCGATCCAGTTGGCCCGCATCCAGCCTTGGTCGTAGGCCCCCGGCATTCCGACCTCGTGCGCTATCTCGTCGTCGAAGTGCCCCGCCGCCGGATGCACCGGGATCCCCGTGGACGGGCTGACGTACACGTTCGCCGGATGCCGTTCCCGCTCCTGGAAGGCCAGCTTGAGCGGCGGGTAGGTGTTCCGCCGCCCGACGTAGAACGCCATGATGTCCACGAGGGTCAGCGGCCCCTTGACCACTGCCGGAAGCTCGTCCCCGACCTGGACGTCCTCCCAGTACCGGGGCTGGGAGCCCCGTCGCTCCTCACCGAGGTAGGTTTTGCGGATCTCCTCGATCTGGTCGGGCGTCCAAACCTGCCGCCCCTCCCGTTCCCGCTTCTCGAACCCGACCATGCCCTTGCCGCTGGTGCGCCGCGGCACCCGCATGACGTCCGCCTCGGCCCGTGCGACGAGTTCCTCCCGCTGGTTGTGGTAGAGGATCTCGCCGGTCTGGACGACCAGCCGCCGGGCCCGCGCCCCGCTCTTCTCCTCGACCTTCAGCAGTCGCGCCTTGGCGGTGATCCGGTCCCCCGGGCGCACCGGGACGTGGTTCTCCCAGCGCGTCCCCCCGTAGATCCACTGGACACCCCGCAGGCCCGGCGCGACGATCGTGCTGTCGATCGTGTACAGGAACGTCGGCGGCGCGATGACCCCGCCCCAGCGGGTGCGCCGGGCGTACTCCTCGTCGCTCCACAGCGGGTTGTCGTCGCCGGTCGAATACAGCGCCCAGCGGCGGATGTCGATCGGCGCGATGTCCTCGGCGTAGGACGGCCAGTGCACGTCCCGCCGTAGCCACACGCCGATCAGCGACCGCGCGTGGTCGAGCATCTCATCGGTGATGTCCGCGGCCTTGCGCGGCGTGGTCTCCGTCATGACGGTCTCCTCGGGGTCGGGCGGGCTGGTTCAGACGGGATCGACATCGGAGCCCCGGATGATCCGTACCGGGGTGTAGGTCAGCACCTCGGTGCCGTCCTGCTTGCGGACGCTCACCTCGCTGGCGAGCACGCCCCGCCCCGGCTTGCTGGACGCCCGGGACTCGGTGACCGTCACGACGGAGTGCAGGGTGTCGCCGACGAACACCGGCGCGGGATGCCGCAGCGCCCCGGTACCCAGCATCGCGATACCGGTCCCCCGCATGACACCGGTCTGCGCGATCAGCCCCTCGGAGAAGCAGTAGGTGATCATGCCGGGGACCAGTCGTCCGGCGTACCCCTCGACCTCGACAGCGAAGGTGGCGTCGGTGAACAGCGGGTTCACGATCCCGGCCCAGGTGATGAAGGTGACGAGGTCGGTCTCGGTGACCGTCCGGGTGGACGTCCGGAACCGGGTGCCGACCGGCATCTCCTGCCAGGTGAGGCCTCGCCCCAGCAGGGGCGCCTCAGCGGTGGTGGTAGTCATGACGATCTCCTAGCGGGCTGAGGGTTCGGGCCAGAACCGGGGGGTGCGCTTGTCGAAGAAGGCCTGCTGTGCCTCGCGAGCCTCGGCGCTGTCGCCGAAGCCGGGCGCGATCAGGTGAGCGGTGCGCCGTACGTCGCCGGCCATCTCGTCGATCTCCTGGTCGAAGACCGCCTTGAGGATGCGGACGCAGGTCGGGCTGCCGTCCAGGACGCGGTCGCACCAGGTCAGGACCTCCTGGTCCAGCCGGGCGAGCGGAACGACGGCGTTGACCAGCCCCCACTCCAGTGCTTCCTCAGCGGAGATCCGCCGCCGGGTCAGCCACATCTCCCGGGCGCGCTTGGCCCCGATCACCCGGATCAGGTATCGGACCATGTAGCCGTCGGCAGGGCTGCCGACCCGCGAGCCGATCTGCCCGAACACCGCGTTGTCGGCGGCGACGGTGAGGTCACAGGTGTAGGCGAGGTGGTTACCGCCGCCGATCGCGTACCCCCGGACGGCCGCGATCACCGGCTGGTTCGAGAAGCGCACGACGTGGTTGGGCGGGACGTCGAAGAACCAGTCGGCGGCCGAGCGGTCGGCCTCCCAGCGCACGTCGCCGCCGCTGCTGAAGGCCCGGTCCCCCGCGCCCTGCAACACGACCACGCCGACGGACGGGTCGCGGTTGGCGTGGTCGATCGCGACCATCATCTCCTTCATCGTGTCGCGGGTGAAGGAGTTCATCCGGTCAGGCCGGTTGATCGTCAGCCGGGCCGCGCAGCCACCGGTAGAGCGGGCGCACCGTTCGTAGACGATGTCCTGGAATTTGGGGGCGACCGGGTCGGGCGCCCAAGGTGTCCAGGTCACTTCGGTGGTCATGGAACTCTCCTCTCGGTCCAGCTCAGGTGGTGACGAAACCGCCGTTGACGGGCAGTGTCTGGCCGGTGACGAACCCGGCCTCCTCGGAGGCAAGGAACGCGACGGCAGCCGCGATGTCCGCTGGACGGCCCACCCGGCCGACGGGGTAGAACTTGACGATCTTGGCCATCACCTCGGGCGGCCGGTTCCGCGCCTGCTGCATGCTCCCCGCGCCGATCTCCTCTGCCGAGTCCGGGACGGTCATGGCGGGCGAGACCGCGTTCACGGTCACCCCGTAGCGGCTCACCTCGTGGGACAGGGACCGGGTCATGCCGAGGATGCCGCCCTTGGCCGCGCCGTAGGCGACCTGGCCGCGCTGTCCGGCCCGTCCCGCCTCGGACGCGACGCTGACGACCCGTCCCCAGCCGCGCTCGACCATGCCTGGCACGAGCAGCCGGGTCAGCACGAGCGGCCCGACCAGGTTGAGCTGCACTTCGAGGATCGCCTCGGGCAGGTCCTTGTGCACGAAGTCGACGGTGTTCACCCAGCCCGCGTTGTTGACGAGGATGTCCGCCCCGCCGTCCGCGGTGAGCCGCTTGACGGCGGCGTGCAGCGAGCCGTGGTCGAGCAGGTCGGCCTCGACGACCGAGATCCGTCCGGGCACCAGGGCCGCGGTTTTCTCGGCCTGCTCCCGGTCGCGGTCCAGGATGCGGACCTCTGCGCCCTGCTCGGCGAGGCGCAGGACGATCCCGCGCCCGATGTTCGAGGCCCCGCCGGTCACGACGGCCCGGCGTCCCTTGAGATCAAGCATCGCCGCTCTCCTTCCGGCCGGAGGACGCCGCGAAGTCCGCGACGCCCTGGTCCATGGCCGCAGAGTCCGAGCGGTAGCGGTGCTGCTGGTAGAGCTCCAGCCACAGCCCGTCCCGCAGCGGCAGTTCGATGCCGCGCCGTACGATCCGCTTCATGTAGGCCAGGGCCTGGGCATCGCGTTCGGCCATGCCGCCCGCGAGCTCCAGTGCTGCGGCATCCAGGTCGTCGCGGGGCACAGACGCGCAGGCCAGTCCCCACCGCTCGGCCTCGTCGCCGGTGAGGCGACGCCCGGTGAGCAGCATCGACAGGCCCCGGGCCAGCCCGACCTTGCGGGGCAGCCGCTGCGAGCCGCCCCCACCGGGGATGAGGTTGCGCCGGATGTGCTCGTCGCCGAGCTGGGCGTCCGCGGCTGCGACGATCATGTCGCAGGCCAGCAGCACTTCCAGACCGCCCGCGAGCGCGTAGCCGTGGACCTGGCCCACGACGACCTGGTCGAGGTTCTCCAGCCGGTCGCACAGCGCGCTCAGGTCGTCGTGGAATCGGCCGTGCGCGGCGTGGTCGGCCAGGGTGCCCTCGGCCAGCCATTTGAGGTCGGCCCCGGCGCAGAACGCCCGGCCGGCCCCCTTCAGCACGATGACCTTGATCTTCCCGGCGGACGAGGCGCACCCCTCCAGTGCCGCGAGCAGTTCCCGCACCAGGTCGCCGTTCAGCGCGTTGAGCCGTTCCGGCCGGTTGAGGGTCAGGACGCGGACACCCGGCAGTGGGTCGTCGATCAGCAGGATGTCGCTCATGAGCGGCTCGGCAGGGCGGCGCTGCCCAGGATCTCCCTGGCCAGGACGAACCGATGGATGTCGCTCGGCCCCTCGACGACGCGGGCGACCCGCAGGTCCCGGAACCAGTGCTCCAGCGGGAGCTCCTTGGCCAGGCCCATACCGCCCATGAGCTGCATCATCGAGTCGACCACCGAGAATCCGGCCTCGGTTGCGTACAGCTTGGCGATCGAGGACTCGATCCGCGCGTTCTGCCCGCTGTCGTGCTTGCGCGCGGCCTCCCAGGTCAGCCAGCGCGCGGCCTTGAGCTTGACCTTCGCGTCGGCCAGTGCGAACTGGACGCCCTGCCGCTGCGCGACCGGCAGCCCGAAGCTCTCGCGGTTCTTCACGAACTCCGTCGCGATCCGCATCGACTCCTCGCCGACCGCGATCGACGTCGTGGCGAAATGTACCCGGAACTTGCCGAGGAATCTCTGCGCGATCGCGAAGCCCTCGCCCTCCTCGCCGATCAGCCGATCGGCGGGGATCTCGACGTCGTCGAAGACGACCTCGTTGGTCCACAGGTCGCGGATCACCGGAATCGGCCGGATGGTCATGCCGGGCGTGTCGGCATCCACGATGAACGCGCTGATCCCGTGGCGACCCTTGTTCAGGTCGGTGCGCGCGTAGACCACACCGTACCTGGCCTTGTCCGCGTGGGTGATCCACATCTTCTGGCCGTTGAGCACGTATTTGCCGCCCTTGCGGACGGCCGTCGTCCGGATCGAGCGGGCGGGGTCGGAGCCGCTGCCCTGCTCGGTGATGGCGTTGAAGGAACGCCACCCCTCCTCGATCGTCGGGATGACGTAGTCCTCGATCTGCTTTTTGCTCGCGCCGTACAGGATGGACGGCGGCGGGTACCCGAACGCGCCGTTGCCGACGATCGGGAAGCAGAACGTGTGCTTGGCGGCCTGCTCGTCGACGATCGCCATGTCGAAGGCGCCGAGCCCGCCCCCGCCCAGCTCGGTCGGCGCAGTCAGGTTCCAGAAACCCGCGCCGCGCGCCAGTTTCTGGAGCGCGGCGACATCCTCCTGCGGGAGGAACCGGGCGTCGGGTGGGAGGGCCGCCTCGCGCGGCCGGATCTCGTCGCGGACGAACTCCCCTATGACGGTCGCCAGCTCGCGGATCTCGCCGGAGACCGTGAAGTCGTGCAGGGACATGCTCACCTCGCTGTTCGGGGGAACTGATACGAAACTCATGGACGGCCGCCCAACCACTGCGCGAGCAGCCGGTCGCGGTCGCGGTCGAGCCGCGGCGGTGGGCTCACCGCCTGCTCGACGCCCGAGACGTGGACGGGGCTCATGACGACCGGGACCTCCGCGCCGGACGCCAGCCGGACGCCTCGTACGACCCCGCGTTCTCGGACCTGCCGGGTGCCGAGCAGCTCGTCCACCTCCAACGGACGGCCCGCCGGAACGTTGTGGGTCAGCAGCGTCGCGACGACCTCGTCGATGGCGCGCGGCCGGGTGAACTCCTCGACGATCTCGCCGACCTCGGCGAGGTGGGCGACCCGCCCGGTGCCGTGCGCGAGCCGCTCGTCCTTCTCCAAGCCGGGCCGCCCGATCTCGGCGCCGACCGCCCGGCAGAACCGCTTCCAGACGGCGTCGCTGCCCACCGCCACACACACCCAGCCGTCGGCGCAGCGGAACATGCCGAACGGCGCGGTCGTCGCCGAGGCCCGGGGCGGCGGTACCTCACCCGACATCCCGAACATGGTGATCGCCTTCTCGTTGAGCGCCACCATGGAGTCGAACATCGACACGTCAACGACGCAGCCGTGGCCGGTGCGGTCCCGCTCGCGCAGCCCGACCAGCACACCGAACGCCCCGAACAGGCTCGTCGCCTGGTCGGCGAGTGGCAGTCCGTTGTAGACGGGAGTGCCGTCTTCCTCGGCATTTCGGCCCATCAGCCCGCCGAGGCCCTGAACGAGGATGTCGAAGGCGGGCATCGCGCCGAACTCGCCCTCGCCGTTGCGCGGTAGCCCGAACCCGGACAGGGACGCGTACACGATCCGGTCGTTGAGGCCGCGGATCGTGTCAGGGTCGACCTTCCGCCGCAGCGCGGACTCCGGCCGCAGGTTCGTCCAGAAGACGTCGGCCGCGCCGATCAGCCGCTCGAACAGCTCCCGGTCGTCCGGCTCATCCAGGGCAAGGCCGATGCTGCCTTTGCCGCGCATCATCCGGACCTCGAAGTGGCTCCAGGTCTGGCCGCCGTCGGTCTCCAGCATCGGGTGGCTCGCCCGCATCGCCTCGCCGGACGGCGGCTCGACCTTGACGACGTCCGCCCCGTGCAGGGCGAGCAGCATCGGCCCGTAGTTGCCCGCGAGGTAGTTGTCCACACACAGCACCCGCACCCCGGCGAGCGGGCCTTCGGTCACGTCACTCATCGGCCGCCTCCACCAGCGCGTCGATCGCGTACAGGTCGCCGGAGCCGACAACGCTCAGCGGGTTCAGTTCCAGCAGCCGGGGCGGCGTGCGCAGCGCGGCGTACTCGGTCCCGAGCGCGCTCAGCCGTTCCGCGACTGTCTTCGGGTCGATGGCCCGGCCGCCCCGGTAGCCACGCAGCATCCGGCCGAGCCGGGTCCGGTCCAGCGCGAGCAGGATCTGGGATGGCGAGGCGGGCAGCGCGACATAGGAGACCTCACCGAGTAGCTCGACGAAGAAGCCGCCGAGCCCGACGCCGAGGACCGGCCCGAAGTCGGGATCCCTCTGGAGCACCGCGAGGATCTCCAGCTCGGACCGGACGAACTCCTGGATGACCACCCGCGTCCCGGCGCCCAGCGCGTCCCGGATCCTGGCCAGGGCTGCGAGCACCTCGACGAGCGAGCCGACGTCCAGATGGACGAGACCGAGCTCGGACTTGTGCTGGACGTCGTCCGGCGACGGTTTGACCACCACCGGGTAGGCGAGTCCGGCCGTGGCCAGCGCCGCCGTCACCGCGTCCGTGTCCGCTGCTGCGGGCACGATCGCCTCGCGCGGCGTCCGGATCCCGGCCGCCTCGACCAGCCGTGCCACTTCTTCCCAGTCCGTCACGGACGCCTCGTTCTCGGCCACGACGCGCGGCGCGATCGGCTCGGTGTCCGCACCTGCCGCCACCCGGAACAGCAGGGAGAGCCCCGTGACGGCGTCGGTCGGGTCGTGGGCGTAGGCGATGCCCGCCTCGGCCAGCTCCCGGCGCAGAGGGTCGGTCGCCGGGAGCTGGTCGAGCAGGCAGCTCACCAGCACGGGAACCTCGGACACCGCGACGACCTCGCGCAGGACCGGCAGATGCCGGCGCAGCAGGCCGGTCCCGCCGTTGGCGTACTGGACGAGCAGCGCCCTGGTGTTCGGGTCACCCGCCAGTGCGCGGATCGTCCGCGGGAACAGCTCGGCGTCGCTCAGCACCTGGCCGGTCGGGTCGACGGGGTTCTCAGTCACTCCGAAGGAGGGGAAGAACACGCCCAGCTCGCCGGTGGTCGCGGCGGTGAGCGTGGTCATCGGGACGCCGAGCCGGTCGCACGCGTCGGCGATGATGCTTCGGCTCCCGCCGGACAACCCGATCACGGTGAGCCCCGCGCCCTCTCCCGTGGCGGGCCGCAGTCTGGGCCCGGTCAGCAGCGCGGCCGCCCCGGCCAGTTCCTCGACCGTGTCGACGGTCACCACTCCGGCCTGTGCGAACAGCGAGTCGTAGACCGTGGCCGAGGTCGAGATCTTGCCGGTGTGCGAGGCGCTGGCCAGCCGTCCCTGCTCCGAGGCCCCCGCCTTGAGCACGACGACCGTGATCCCGGCGGCCCGCGCCGCGGCTGCGGCCTCGATGAAGGCGCGGCCGTCGCCCAGCCCTTCGAGAAAACAGACGATCACCCGGACGGAGGTGCGCGCCGTGATCCACGCCAGGTAGTCGGCGGCACCCAGGACGGTCTCGTTTCCGACGCTCACGAACACGTCCGCGCCGACGCCGGTGTCGTTCAACCTGCGCATGATCGACGCGCCGATGCTGCCGCTCTGGCTGAGCACCGCGACCGGCCCGCCGACGAGGTCGTCGCGCATCGCCGCGCTGCCGAAGGTGAGGATGGTGTCGCGAGGCAGGAACCACAGGCCCTCGCTGTTGGGGCCCACGACGCCCATCCCGTAGTGGTCGGCGATCGCCTTCAGCTCGGCCGAGACGGCCTTGCCCTCGGCCGTCTCCTCGAAACCGGAGCTGAGCACGACCAGATGGCGGACTCCCTTCTCGCCGCAGTCCCGGGCGATCCCCGGCACGTACTCGGCACGGATCATGACGACCACCACCTCGGGGACGAAGGGCAGGGCGCTGACGCTCCGGTGGGCGCGGACGCCGTCGATCTCGTCGAGCCGGGGGTGGACGACGGCGATCTCGCCCGAAAACCCGTGCCTGCGCAGGATCCCGAGCGGCCGGCCGGTGAGACGGGTCGGGTCGGAGGAGGCCCCGACGATCGCGATGGACCGAGGGGTGAACAGTGAGTCGAGGTCGTGGATCATGTCGCGTCCCTGCTGCTCGTCGGGCTTTCAGATCACGCCGTCGGCGTGCAGGCCGGACAGGGCGTCCGGGGTGAGACCGAGGACCTCGGCGAGGACGGTGTCGGTGTGCTCGCCGAGCATCGGCGGGGGCATCCGGAGCGGCAGCCGCTCCCCGTCGACGAGGTAGGGCGAGCCGAGCTGGGTGAGCGAGCCGAGCGCGGGATGGTCGAGGGTGTGGATCATCCCGTTGGCCACCAACTGCTCCTCGGCGAACGCCTGCTTGAGCGTGTTGACCGGAGCGCAGGGAATGCCCGCGTCCTCCAGCTCGGCCAGCCACTCTCCCGTCGTTTTCTCGGCGAACACCGGGCCGAGCTTGGCCATCAGCTCGGGCCGGTGCTCGACGCGCTGCGGATTGCCGGCGAAACGCGGGTCCTCCAGTAGGTCCGGCCGCTTGAGCAGGGTGCACAGGTCGGCGAACAGGCGGTTGGTGCCCGGCGCGATGACGAGGTAACCGTCCGCGGTCGGGACGGCCTCGAACGGCGCGAGCTGCGGGTGGCCCGAGCCCATCGGCGCGATGTCGGCGTCCCCGTCGGTGACGGCGACCGAGTAGTTGATGAGCATCGACATCGTCGCGTCGAGCAGCGAGACCCGGACGTCCTCGCCGCGACCGGAAAGCTGCCTCCGGAACAGCGCGGCCATGATCGCCAGAGTGAGCTGGACGCCGCCGGAGAAGTCGGCGAGCGAGACACCCGGCTTGACCGGCCCGTCGTCACCACCGTGACCGGTGATCGACATGACCCCCGAGCGGGCCTGGACGGCGACGTCCATGCCAGGGTGCGCGGCCAGCGGCCCCTTTTCCCCGTAGGCGTTCAGCGAGGCGTAGATGAGGGAGGGGTTGCGCCCCATCAGCTCGACGGGGCCGATGCCGAGCCGCTCGACCACCCCGGGCCGGAAGTTCTGAACCACGATGTCGCAGTGCTCGGCGAGACTCCGGACGAGGTCGATGCCGCGCGGGTCCTTGAAGTCGACGGTAACCGACCGCTTGTTCCGGTTGATGGCCATGAAGTAGTCGCCACCGACCCGGGGGATGTCGGTGGTGAACCTGCGGCTCACGTTCATGTAGCGGCTGGCGTCGCCGCGCCCCGGCCGTTCGACCTTGAGGACGTCACAGCCGAAGTCGCCCAGGATCATCGTGCTGAACGGTCCCGCGACACCGTGAGTGAGATCGAGAACGCGGATCGTGTCGAACGCTGGCATGGAGGTCCTTCCAAAGGGCGGGGTGGACGGCGCGGGCCGCCGCTCAGAGGTGGGCTTCGACCGCGGCGGCGAGCACGTGCTCCCGAGGGATGTCGTAGGCGTGGGCGTCGAGCGTGTGCTCGCGGGTCGCCCGGTAGAGCTCGTCGTCGGACTCGCCCTCGGTGAGCGCGCCGCACGCGGGGCAGATGACCTCTCTCATGAGCCCGCTCCTTCCAGCGTCATACCTTCGAGCAGCCGTCCGCGGTGACGGCCCAGCTCGCGGGCGGCGTTCCAGGCGAGGACCGCGGTGAGGCGTCCGCCCTCGTGGAAGAGGTGCAGCGCCGCGCCGGGACGGCCGGGGATCTCCTCGCGGGTCTCCTCGGCGTCGGGGCCGATGATCCCGGCGACCTGGACCCGCGCGTCGAAGTGGTCGGTCCAGAAGAACGGGACGGGCAGGAACGGCGCACGGTGGCCGAGGATCGAAGCCGCGACATGCCGCCCCTGCTCCGTGGCGTTGGTCCGGTGCTCCAGTCGCAGGTGGCGGCCGTAGCCGAGATGCATCCACCGGGCCACGTCCCCGGCGGCCCACACCCGGTCGGCGACGGCGCAGTACGCGTCGCCGAGCACGCCGTCCCGGACGTCCAGTCCGCTCCCGGCGAGCCACTCCGTACAGGGGACGGAGCCGACCGCCACGAGCACGACGTCGGCCGCGATCTCGTCCCCGTCGGACAGCCGCACGATCGTCACGTCTCCGTTGCGCCGCGCGTCCACGACCGTCGCGCCGACACGGAGCACGACACCGTGCGCCCGATGCAGGGCGAGCAGTCGGGCGGACGCTTCCTCGCCGATCCGCGCGGCCAGCGGGCGCTCGACCGGCTCGACGACCGTGACGGCGAGGCCCGCGCGGGCAGCGGTCGCCGCGGTCTCCAGGCCGAGAAACCCGGCCCCGACCACGAGCATCCGGAGCCCCGGACGTAACCGGTCCCGCAGTCGTGCGGCGTCGTCCAGGGTCCGCAGGACGTGCGCACCGACCGCGTCGAGCGCGGGGATCCGCCGCGGCCGCAGACCTGTCGCGATCACGAGCTGGTCGTAGTGGTGCCGGTCGCCCTGGTCGTCCAGGACGGTACGGCCCGCCACGTCCAGCCCCACCGCGCGGACACCGCCGCGCAGGTCAAGCCGCAGGGCGCGCAGCCCGTCGTCGGACACCAGCCGCAGCCGGTCGGCGGCCCAGCCGCCGGTCAGGTACTGCTTCGACAGCGGCGGCCGGTCGTAGCCCGCGTCCGGCTCGTCGCCGAGGACCGTGATGGTGCCCTCGTGCCCGCCCCGGCGCAACGCCGTGGCCGTCGCGAGGCCCGCCGCGGACGCTCCCACGACGACGACCGTGTCCCGATGCTCGTTCATGGTCACTCGACGGTGATCACGGCAGCCGGGCAGGCGTCGATCGCGGCGAGCGCCTTCTCGCGCAGGGACTCCGGCGGGTTCGGGTCTAGCAGCACCACGATGCCGTCGTCGTCCTGGTCGAACAAATCGGGGCAGGCGAACACGCAGCCGCCGCTGGCGATGCACTTGTCGGCCTCGATCTGGATCTTCATTGTCCGTTCTCCATCGTCATGGGGATGACCGACGCGCCGCGGACCATGGGGTTGGAGCCCCACACCACGTCGCGAACGTCCCAGTCGGGGATCTCGTCGAGCAGCCGGTTGACCAGGATCTCGGTCTCCAGCCGCGCGAGGTTCAGGCCCAGGCAGCTGTGCAGGCCCGCGCCGAAGCCGAGGTGGGCGAGCTGCGGGCGGTGAATGTCGAAGTGCTGCGGGTCGCTCCAGCGCTCGGGGTCGCGGTTGGCAGCGGCCTGGAGCGCCATGACCACCGCACCCTCGGGCAGCGGCACTCCGGCGACCTCGGTGCCCGCCTGCCTGACGAAGCGCAGGTTGTAGACGAGCACGCTGGTCCAGCGGTGTACCTCCTCGATCGCCTGCGGAATGAGGGAGCGGTCGGCGCGCAGTTCGGCGCGCTGCTCGGGGTGCTGGGCCAGCGCGATCAGCGTGTAGCCCATGAGCTTGGACGTGGTCTCGTTGCCCGCGAACACCAGTTGGGTGTTGCTGGCCACGACCTCGTCCTCGGCCATCGGCACGTCGCTGACGGCCATCTTGCTGACCAGGTCCGCGCCGCCGTCGCGACGGCGCCGGGCGACCTCGCGGCCGAGGTATTCGTTGATCTCTGTGGTGGCCTTCTTACCCCGGGCGATGAGGTCGCGGCCCTCGGCCGAGCCGTCGTCCCGGGCTTCGAGGATGCCGCCCATGTCATCGCTCCACTGGACGAACTGGGAGAAGTCCTCGGCCGGGACGCC
>NZ_JBEXUE010000155.1:0-19814 GCF_040614275.1 Streptosporangium sp. NPDC006013 | reverse complement strand
ACCTGGAGATCTTCCACAATCGGCAACGACGACACAGCGCCCTGGGGATGCTCACCCCCATTGAGTACGAGATGCTCTATCCGAACGTCCAGTCGACATGAGAGTCAACCAAGCCGACTCCACCGAACTCGGGGTACATCACTTCGCCCCGCCGGGCGCGTCGCCCTGCTCGCCGTTCGTGCAGGTGACCAGGACGGTGCGGATGCCCTCGTCCGCGTATCTGGCGAGGATCCCGCCGGTCCCGATCACCTCGTCATCGGGATGAGCATGAACCGCCATCAACGTCAGCCCGTCACTCACCGACACCGCCCCCTTCGTAGGAAAACCCAGCGAACCGCCTCACCTTACGACGCCTCACCGACAGTTCGAACCGACGGTCGCCCCGCCGTGAGCCCGGAACACGACATCGCTCTTCGCGGGACCGTCCCCACGTGCGCGGGGATGGTCCCGGCATGGGCATCGTCAAGAGTCGGTCTGGGACGGCGGTGATGCCGGTGTCAGGCGGGACGGCGCGGGTAGCGGACTGGTAAGGCAGAAGTGAACGATGCGAAGAGGTGATCGCCATGCCGCGTGGTTCCAGTTCCAAGCGTGAGCGGCAGTACAGGCACATCAAGGAGAGCGCGCGACGGCGCGGGGAGAAGGAGAGCCGGGCCGAGGAGATCGCGGCCCGTACGGTCAGCAAGGAACGCGCCCGCGCCGGGGAGTCCCGCACCGCGAGCCGCGCCTCGGCCCAGGACATCTCCTCGTCCCAGCGCGGCGGACTGCGCTCGCGCTCCGGAGCCGGTGGCCGCACCAAGGACCAGCTCTACGCGGAGGCCAAGCGCCGCAACATCAAGGGCCGCTCGACCATGAGCAAGGCGCAGTTGGAGAAGGCTCTCCGTTGAGGATCCGGCGGGCGCGTCCCGCGCTCGGAGCCTCATGGCGACCGGGGCGACGGGCCGCGTCCGGCCGGACCTGTTTTCGGCCACTGATCGGCCCTCACCGCCCGCGCTACCTGTTTGCCGTGCGTCGGTACCGACGGTCCGGGTCCTGGGCGGCCCGTAGTTCGGCGCGGGTGGGCGGGTTCGCTCCCGCGCGTTGGCAGGTGAGGCCCGCCACCATGACCGCCTGGTCGAGGACTCCGGTCAGTTCCGCCTCGGACAACTCGCCGATCAGGGCCGGGGTGGCACGACCGCCCCGCAGCAGCCCGTCGAGCAGGCCGGCGGTGAAAGCGTCTCCGGCACCGACGGTGTCCACCACCTGGACCGGGATCGCCGGTCGCCGGAGCGCGTGGCCGCCTCGGGTCAGC
This sequence comes from Streptosporangium sp. NPDC006013, assembly GCF_040614275.1. Taxonomy (NCBI): domain Bacteria; kingdom Bacillati; phylum Actinomycetota; class Actinomycetes; order Streptosporangiales; family Streptosporangiaceae; genus Streptosporangium; species Streptosporangium sp. NPDC006013. Next base: position 18,526 of record NZ_JBEXUE010000155.1, on the reverse strand, counting down.
CCCAGGCAGCCCTCGCCGCCGTAGGTGACCACCACCAGGTCGGGGCCCAGGGCCAGCCATCCCTCGGCCACCTCGCTCGCCTGCCGCTCCGGGTAGAGCCAGCGCAGGTCCTCCTCGCTCACCTTGACCACGTGGGCGAGGGCCACGTACCGCTCGATGAGCGGGCGCGCGGCGGCAGGGTCGTCGAGCAGGGCGGGCCGGATGTTCGGGTCGTAGCTGATCAGTACGTGGCCTTCGGCTCTCGCCCGCGCGACGGCGTCGGCGATCCGGTCACCGCCGGGCGGCCGCCAGGCGGCCACGGACCCGGCGTGGATCACCTGGGTCTCCGCCGGCAGGTGCGGCTCACCGTCCCGCCACTGCCAGTCGGCGGTGCCCTCGACGTGGAAGTCGTAGGCGGCCTGACCCGCCTCGTCGACGGAGACGATGGCGAGGGTGGCCGGCTCGCTCGCCGGCACCGCCCAGCGCAGGTCCACCCCGTTCGCCGCGGCGTGCGCGCGCAACGTCTGGCCCAGCACCCCCGACGAGAGGCGGGCGACGAACGCGGTGGGATCGCCCAGGCGGGCCAGGCCGACCGCGACGTTGAGCGGGCTGCCGCCCGGATGCGCGGTGTAGGTTCGGCCGTCGTCCTCCGCGACCATGTCGACGACCGACTCGCCGATGACGCTGATCACGGCGTGCCGTCCGGTGCGTGGGCCGCCGATCCCGGCCGGTCCGTCACGGTGGGAGGGGTTGCGAGCTGGTCGGCCACGTCTCTCCAGGAGTCCTTGAACATGCCGTACGCGGTCTTGATCTCGACGCCCACCGGGAGTTCCGGGCATTCGTTCTCGCCGTTCGTCCCCCAGTTGACCCAGCCGGACTGGCGCCGCTGGACGATCTGGAAGGCTCCGGAGGGCGCCGCCGTCCACCAGATCATCGCCCGGGACAGCTCGGAATGGAACTCCACGGTCTTGGAAGCCGGTCCCGGGAAGATCGTCTCATCAGGGACGGCCGACACGTCGACCGGCTCGTCCGCGAGTGTCCAGGCACGTTCCGGCAGGTCGGCGCGGACGTGGGAGGTGGCCCGCACGCGTGCGAGACGCTCCCGGAGCTCGTCCTCGTCGAGCGCCTTCTCCCAGGCGCAGAAGAGGCGCCAGTAGAGGTCCCAGTGAGCCGACTCCAGATCACCGGTGAGCAGCCGCCGGAATTCCTCGAACTTGGGGTGCACGGCTGCCCTGGGGGCCGCCACGGTCTCACCGACCATCGTGACCAGTTCTTCGGCGTACGGATCACCCGGCCGGTAGCGGGTGCCGCCGTAGGCCTCGAAGCGGTCGAAGACGAGCTCTCCCGGTCCGCCCTCGAACTCGTCACCGACGGTGATCTTGTTGGTGATCGAGCGGCCGTTGATGACCGTCTGGAAGTCGTCGACGTGGTAGGTGCGCGTGAAGTACGGGGTGCCGTAGGTGAAGACCCAGTCGATGGCGAACTTCTTGCCCTTGAGCTCGTCGAGCAGGCCGTCGGGAACGGTGCCGTGCATCCGGTAGTGGTGCATGACCGGACCCCGCTCCACGACCTCGATGTCGACGACCGTGTGCTCGGGAGGGTTGATGAGCCCGTTCTCCGGTGTGAAGAACGGCCCGTAGAAACCGCCGATCGCGTTGTCGCCGGACCGGAGGAGGTCTGTTCCCTCCGCCACGGACCTGAAGTGCCGCAGGCCCCATTTGGAAGAGCCCGTGCCCATGGCCGTACCGGTGCACATTTCGAGATCGAAGTAGCCGGTGTCCAGGCGGACGAAGGCATCGGACTCCTGGGGGATCCCGGTGCGGATACCGGGCACACCGGGCTCCGTGGCCGGGCCCGCCAGGGTCAGCTCGATCCGCTTCTCGAAGGAGACGACGGCGACGAAGACGGTCTGTCCGGGCCCGGACCGAGAGGCGAGCCGCTGGCAGAGCACCTCGTCCCCGGCATCCGTACGGGCGATCCAGAGATCTCCCTCCAGCTCCGCCTCGACGGTCAGTGTCACCGGTTCGCTGACACGGGGACCCGGGACAGGGTCACTGATGACGACAGTGGGGAGAACCACGTGGGTCCTTTCTCTCTTAAGACGTCGGCCGTCGCGCTTGCGGGCCGGTTCTCCGCGTGCTCAGCCGCCGCCCACCGGCTGCTGAACGGGTGTCGCCGTCCGTCTGCGCAGGCGCGGCGCACGGGTCTTGAGGCTGTCGATCCCGATCGCGAGGATGATGACGACGCCCTTGATGAGCAGCTGGGTGAAGAACGGGACGTTCATCAGGATGAGTCCGGTGCTGAGCACCCCGAGGATGACCGAGCCGATCAGCGTGCCGAGGATGCGTCCACGGCCGCCGATGAGGCTCGTACCGCCGAGGACGACCGCGGCGATCGCGTCGAGCTCGTAGCCGGTACCGGCCGTGGGCTGCGCCGAGACCACCCGCGCGGAGAAGATGACGCCGGCCAGGCCCGCGCAGGCGCCCGCGACCACGTACACGGATGTGGTGATGAGCTTGACGTTGATGCCCGCTAGCCGGGCGGCCTCCGCGTTCCCTCCGACGGCGTAGACGTGCCGGCCGTAGCGGGTGCGCTCCAGCACGAACCAGGCGACGAGGTAGACGACGGCCATGACCACCACCGGAACCGGGATCCCGAGCATGTAGCCGTTTCCGATGTCGCGGAAGTTCAGCGTGTTGGACACGATCGGCTGGCCGTCGGTCATCGTGTAGGCCAGACCTCGCAGGCAGGTCATGGTGCCCAGGGTGACGATGAACGCGGCGAGTGCCAGGTACGAGGTGAGCAGCCCGTTGATCAGCCCGGCGACGGCTCCGGCGAGGACTCCCGCGATGATGGCCAGCGGCGCGGGGATGCCCGCCATGGCGACGAGGACCGCGACGACTCCCGACACGGCCACCGTCGAGCCGACGGACAGGTCGATGCCGGCGGTGAGGATGACGAAGGTCATGCCCGCCGCCAGGATGGCGTTGATCGAGATCGATCGCGCGATGTTGAGAAGATTGTCGACCGACGCGAAGTTGGGCGCGATCACGGCCATCAGGGCCACCAGCGCGATGAGGACGACGAGGATACCCAGCCGCTCCCACCAGTACGCGAGGTCGAACCCCTGCTTGCCGTGAGGTCTGGCCTCGCCGGTGATTGATCGGTCAGTCATTTGGCCCTCCATGTGTCCGCGCCGGGGTCCCGGTGGCGTGGAGCATCACGTCTTGCTCGGTTGCGGTGCGCGAGTCGAGTTCGTGGACGATGCGCCCCGCTCGCATGACAAGGATCCGGTCGCTGATGCCGATGGCCTCCGGCAGATCCGACGAGACGACCAGCACGGCCTTTCCCGCCGTGACGAGCTCGTTGACGATCTCGTAGATCTCGCTTTTCGCGCCGATGTCGACACCTCGTGTCGGCTCGTCGAGGATCAGCACGTCCGCCTCACGCATCAGCCATCGCGCGAGTACCGCCTTCTGCTGGTTGCCGCCGGACAGCGCCCTGACCGGCAGGCCGAGAGCGGTGCGCCGGAGCCGGAGCCTGCGCATCTGGCCCTCGACCGCGCCGCGGATGCGCCGGCGGCTGAGGACGCCGAAGCCGCCGAAGCGTCTCAGGGAGCTGACGGAGATGTTGTCCTCCACCGAATGGTCGAGGAAGAGCGCCTGCTCCTTACGGCTCTCGGGGACCATGGCGATGCCCGCCGCGATCGCCCGTGTCGGATCGGTGGCGGTGACAGCCGCATCGTTGACGCGCACCGTGCCCCCGCGTGGCCGATCCGCGCCGAAGATCATCCTGGCCGTCTCGGTCCGGCCGGCGCCCACGAGCCCGGCGAGGCAGACGACCTCCCCGGCCCGTACCTGGAGGCTGACCGGTCCCACCCGGTCGTCGTCGGTCAGGTCCCGCACGTCCAGGACGATCTTGCCAGGGGCGCGCTCCCCGCGATGGTAGAGGTCGTCGAGATCACGGCCCACCATCATGGAGACGACGTCGGGCGGGCTGATCCCGCCCTTCTGCCGGGTTCCGACGTAGGAGCCGTCACGGAAGACCGTCACGCGGTCGGCGAGCCGCCAGACCTCCTCCATCCGGTGCGATATGTACACCAGACCGGCGCCTTCGGCGCGCATCTCGTCGATGATGCCGTACAGGTGCAGCGCCTCGGCCTGTGAGAGCGCCGCCGTCGGCTCGTCGAGCACCAGGATCCTGGCGTTCTCGCTGACCGCCCTGGCGATCTCCACCACCTGCTGCATCCCCACGCTCAGCTCTCCCAGCTCGCGGCGCGGGTCGATCCGCGCGCCGATCCTGGCGAGTTTCTCGCGCGCGGAGGCGAGCATCGCGCGCCGGTCGAGCACTCCGTACCGGTTACAAGGTTCGCTGCCGAGGGCGAGGTTCTCGGCGACGGTCATCGCCGGGACCGTGTTGAGCTCCTGGTGGATGATGGCGATGCCGTGCGCCTTCGCCTCGGCGGGAGAACGGATGTCGATCTCCGTGCCGTCCAGCAGGATGCGGCCGGAATCACGATGGATGTTGCCCGCGAGAATCTTCATCAGCGTGGACTTCCCGGCGCCGTTCTCCCCCATCAGGGCGTGAACCTCGCCGGAACGCAGATCGAAATCAACATCGTTGAGGGCCAGCGTGGAGCCGAAGCGCTTCGTCACGCCTTCCAGTCGCAGCAGCGGCTGACCATTCGACACTGTCATCGCGATGCCTTCTGTTGGTCTGGCGTGCGAGGCCGCGGCCGGACGCGACCTCGCACCTGGTGGTCGAGCCGCTACCAGCCCTGGTACTCGTTGACGCCGTCGCGGGTGACGAGCTCACTCTCGATGAGGATCGTCTTCTCCTGCGGCGGCTTGTTGCCGATGATGTCCTGGGCGACCTGCACGGCACGGCGGACCATCTCGGCCGGGCTCTGGGTGGCGGTGCCGACGAAGGGCGAGCCCGCCCGCTTGAGCTCGGCCACGCCCTCGGGGCTGCCGTCCACGCCGGTGACCTTCACCTGCTTCGACTTGCCGGCCTGCTCGACCGCCAGGACCGCGCCCAGCGCGGACGGGTCGTTCATGCCGAAGATGCCCTGCACGTCCGGGGAGGCGGTGAGCATGTCCGTCGTGACGGCCAGTCCCGAGGCCCTGTCGTTCTTGGAGGCCTGCTGGCCGACGACCTTGATGTTCGGGTAGTTCTTCAGAGCGTTGTTACAGCCGGTGATCCGGTCGCGGATCGTCTGGATCGGCGTGCCGTCGACGAGCAGGACGTTGCCCTTGCCGCCCATCTCCTTGAACAGGTAGTCGCAGGACCGCTCGCCCGCCTGCACGGCGTCGGTCATGATGACGGCGTCGGCGCCCTTGGCCGGGGTGTCGACCGCGATGACGATGACGCCCGCCTGCTTGGCCCGCTCGATCGCCGGCTCGATGCCGTTCTCGTCGACCGCGCTGATCACGATCAGGTCGATGCCCTGCTGGATGAAGGCGTCGATCTGGTTGTTCTGGTTGGCCAGGTCGAGCTGCGCGTCCTGGGTGTTCTGGGTCGCGCCGATCTTCGCGGCGGCCTCTCTGGCGCCCTTGTCCATCGCGGAGAAGAACGGGTTGGACATGTCCTGGACCATCAGACCGATCTTCTCGATCTTCTCGGGCTTCTGAGCCGTACCGCCGGCGGACCCGGTTTCACCGGAGGTGCAGGCGGCGAGCCCCAGCAGTGCGACAGCGGCCGTGGCGACGAGCACACGCCGGCGGGCGGGCAGTTTCATTCTTGCTTCTCCTATGGAATACGGGCTCGGTACGTGGTTACTGCGGGGAATCCCACCCGCTTGATCACAATGAGTCAGCGGGAGCAGTCAGGGGAGATCGCAGGCCGACCCCCGGCGTGGGGGGTGCCTGTGCTCGCGTCAGATCACGGTCGTCGATCGGCTCTCAGCAACCGCACGATCTCCTGACGACGAGATCGGCGCCGAGTTCACGGCGGTCCTCGGGCCGGTAGACCGGGACGGGGGGCTCACCGCGCAGTTCGGCCCGTACCTGGTCGTCGATGATACGGGTGAGCGTCCGTGCCGCGATCACGCCGATGGCCTCGCTGTCCTCGTTCAGCACGGTCAGCGGGGGATCCAGCAGCGGCGCCCAGGGGAACTCGTCGAACGCGATGACCGCGACTTCGTCCGGTATCCGCACACCTCGGTCGTGGAGCAGGCGCAGGGCTCCGTGCACCATCGGGTTGTTACCCGCGATGATCGCCCGGGGCAGGGATCCACCGGGCGAATCCAGGTAGGCCCTCAGCGTGGCATGGGCGGACTCGGCATCGTTCTCACTCTCCATCACCTCGAGTCGGGCGCCGTATTTCGACGCCGCCGCACGGATTCCACGCTCGCGTTCGGCCCGGGTGGACCAGCGTGCCGGGTAGGCCATGAACAACCAGTCGGCGTAGCCGTGGTGCTCGCCCAGGTGAGCACCGACCTTCAGGCTCGCGGCGAAGTTGTCCGTCGTGATGCTCGGGACCCGGCTCGCCGTCTCGGGCGGGATGGAGTCAACGAAGACGACCGGGATGTCCCAGTCTTCGAGCAACTTCATGTTATGCGGAGCGAGCGTGAGGGTGGCGATCACGCCGGCGGTCCGCGACTGGATCAGATCCCGCACCGTGGCGTCCTCCAGCTGGGGCGTGTAGACGCCCTCGGCCGCGATGTCCGCCACGATCGCGGTCCGGTCGGAGAGCCGCAGCGTGCGCTGGATGCCCTTCATCAGGTCGATGTAGTAGTAGTTGGAAGTGCTGGCGGTGACCACGGCGACGGAACTGCGGGTGTTCTTGCGCAGTTCCTGTGCCGCCCGGTTCGGCACGTAGCCCAGCTCGCGGGCGGCCTTCAGCACCACCTCCCGGCTCGCGGCGGAGACCCCGTCGCCGTTGCTGAGGGCGCGCGAGACGGTGTAGATCGACAGGCCCGTCGCGCGGCTCACATCGCGCAGCGTGGGCTTCCTGGCCACCGAACCTCCTAAACGATTAGGGTTGCGGCGAGCAGCCACCCGGGCCTGTCGCCCCTAAACGATTAGGGCGATGCTAGTTGCCGGTAACCAGCACGTCAACAGTATGTTTCCGAGGCTTTACGTCGGCGCTTCGCCAGGTACTCGGAGATCGGCGGAATCCCGCCCCGGCATACGGGACAGGATTCTGGAAACAGCGGCTCAGGGCCGATCCACCGCGGACAGGCCCGGCCTGCGGGCCCGTCCGGTCACGCGCGGCGCACGTATCGCCCGCCGGGCTCGCCCACGACCGCACCGTCACGAAAGCACACCCGGCCTCCGACGACCGTGGTGACCGGCCAGCCGGTCAGCTCGCCCCCTCTCCTGACCCGACAGGCACGCGGTCTCGCGACGCGCCGCAGCGTCACGGGCCCGCTCGACGCGGCGCTGATCACGCACGCATAGGCATGGACGCCTCGGCCACCACCGGCCGAGGCGGTGTCACTCGACCCCGGCAAGCCGTGACTAAAGGTCAGACTGTTTGAGGGTCAAGCAGTGTCGTTCCGCCCGCAACGACATCTCTCCGGGGGCGGCCTGGATGACGGCCCATGTTCCCTGGCCGGGCGCGCGATCGCGTGCCCTGGTCGGCCCCGGTCCGGGTATAGTCGATGTCTGATGTATTCCTGATCAGAGGCATGATCACAGAGTTGGGGGCCGACCGGCCACGGGCAGGACCGGCTCGTTCGCCGACGGCTCCCTCCGCAGGATGGCACGGACCGCCAGACGATCGGTTGAGAAGGCGAAACCATGGGGCAGGGCAGCACGCCGTCCACGGCGAGACAGAACGACGCCACGCGCGCGACTCCTTCGACGGCACCGTCCCCGCTACCGGTCAGCCGGCTACGCCCGGCGTACCAGCAGGTCGCCGACCAGTTGCGCGAGCTGATCCTCAACGGCTCGCTCACCTCGGGACATCGCCTGCCTCCCGAGGCCGATCTCGGCGGCGACTTCGGGGTGAGCCGGAGCACCGTCCGCGAGGCGCTGCGCGTTCTCGCCTCGCAGGGGCTCGTCAGGACGGTTCGAGGCACCACCGGCGGAACCTTCGTCTCCCATATCGAGCCGGACCAGGTCAGCGACTACCTCGAGACCAGCATCGGCCTGATGTCGGGCTCGGACACCCTGACCCTGGCGGACATCCTGGAGGCACGCGAGATGCTGGAGGTCCGCGCCGCCCATCTCGCGGCGAGGCGCCGCGAGCCACGACATGTCGACGCGCTGCGCGCCGCCATGGAGCGCGAGAAGCACAGTCGCGGCCGGAGCGTGAAGTTCAACGAGCACCGGCACTTCCACGGAATCATCATCGAGGCGACCGGCAACGGCCTGCTGACCGTGATGACCGAGCCGGTCTTCCGGGTCCTGCAGTCACGGTTCCTCAGCCCGGACGTGCCGCGCGAGTTCTGGGCGCAGGTCGACCGTGAGCACGAAACGATCGTGGATCGCATCGACGCCGGCGACGCCGAAGGCGCCGCCGAGGCCATGCAGGTTCACCTGAGCAGAATCCGTGACGCCTACCACGACTGAGCGAAGGTCCCGGCGAGCGTTTCCGGCCGCTCCGCGCCGGGACCCGCGAGGCCGGTACGCCCGGCGCGTCCTCGCCGATCCGTCCCCTCCGGCTTTCGCATGCCCGGTGGCGAAGGCTCGCTTAAAATATCTGATGTATTCGCCGCAGGTGTTTTCCCCGACGCTCTGGCCGCCGGATGTCAGGGCGCGCCCAGCCGGAAACACGAACGGCGATCGCCGCTGCCCTGCCTGTTGAACGACGCGCGCAGCACCTCACACCGGCGGCACCGGGGGCGTCGGACACCTTAGACAAGGTCACCGCATTGCCCTACGCTTTATACGTCTGACATTATCTACCGAGGCGAGCATCCGGGGAAGGCGATGGCGATCAAAGAGGGATGGAAGGGCCGCTTCTTCGAGGACTTCGAGGTGGGTGACGTCTACCAGCATCCCCTGGGCCGAACGGTCACCGAGTCCGACAACACGTGGTTCACGTTGCTGACGATGAACACCAACCAGATGCACTTCAACACCGAGTACGCCAAGCGGTCCGAGTTCACCAGACCGCTCGTCGTCTCCACCCTGACCGTGGCGATCGCGGTCGGGCAGAGCGTCACCGACCTCACCCAGAACGCGTTCGCCAACCTGGGCTGGGACGAGATCAGGATGACCCACCCGGTCTTCGCGGGTGACACGTTGTACAGCGAGTCGCTCGTGCTGGAGAAGCGGGAGTCCGGCAGCCGCCCTCACGCGGGCATCGTCGTCGTGCGCACCCGGACGCTCAACCAGGACGGGGACGAGGTCTGCTCGTTCAAGCGCACCTTCTACGTCTACAAAAGGGGAGCGCCCCAGCTGGAGGGCCTCTTCCCCACCGGCAAGAAGCCGCTCACCGGTGACCAGGGGCCGTCCCAGGAATGAGGATCACTTTCGCCCCCTGGGGTGAGTCCCTCGGAGAGCTGATGGAGGTGGCCCGCAGAGCGGAGGCCGCGGGCGCCGAGGTCATCTGGGTTCCCGAGCTGCATCGCAGCGCCACCGTCACCGCGGCGGCTCTCGCGACGGCCACCAGGCGGGTCAGGATCGGCACCGCCATCGCGCTCGCCTTCACCCGCAGCCCGATGATCACCGCCCTGGAGGCGCTCGACATCGACGAGCTGTCGGACGGGCGCTTCGTCCTGGGTCTGGGAACCGGCGTGCGGCGGCTCAACGAGGACTGGCACAACGCCCGCTTCGGCAAGCCGGCCGGGCACATGAGGGAGACCGTCCGGAACATCCGCCACTTCTGGGAGACCTGCACCACCGGCGCCGAGATCGCTCTCACCGGCGAGTACGAGCCGATGCGGATGCGGGGCTACGCGCGGCCCTTCGGGGTGCGGCGGACGGACATCCCGATCTACCTGGCGGCGATGGGGCCGGTGATGACCCGGCTGGCCGGGGCGATCGGCGACGGCTGGATCAGCCACGAGCTCTGCTCCCCTCGCTACCTGGACGAGCTGGTTCTGCCGGAGCTGGAGGCGGGGATCGCCCGGGTCGAGGGCAAGAGCCGCGCGGACCTCGACGTCGTGGTGTCCGCCTGCTGCTCCGTCGCCGACGACCGGCGGACAGCCGTCCGCCGCGTGTCGGGGGTCGTCGGCTTCTACGCCAGCGTCCGCACCTACGCCGACTTCTTCGGCTTCCACGGCCTGGCCGACCAGCAGCGGGCGGTCGTCGACGCGTTCCGGCAGGGCCGGGGCGCGGACTACCTCGCCGGCTCGGTCTCCCCGGAGATGGTCGACGTGCTCACCATGACCGGCACCCGCGACCAGGTGGCCGAACGCATCGCCGGTTACGCGGGGAAGGCCGATTCGGTGAAGCTCAGCCCGCCGACCCACGGGCTCACCGCCGCCGAGATCCGCGCGGCTCAGAACGAGATCCTGTCGCTCATGGCAGACATCGCAGGGAGCACCCTTTGAAGCCTCTGGAAGACATCCGGATCATTGCCGTCGAGCAGTACGGGGCCGGCCCGTTCGGCAGCGTGCACCTCGCCGATCTCGGCGCCCAAGTGATCAAGATCGAGGACCCGAGGGTGGGCGGTGACGTGGGCCGCTACGTGCCACCGTACGGCGAGGGGGAGGACTCGCTCTTCTTCGAGACCTTCAACCGCAACAAGCGCAGTCTCTCCCTCGACCTGTCCTCGGCGGCCGGGCGCAGGGTCTTCGAGGACCTGGTGAAGGTCTCCGACGTGGTCTACTCCAACCTTCGCGGCGACGTCCCGGCGAAGATCGGTATCACCTACGACGACCTCAAGCAGCTGAACCCGGCCATCGTCTGCTGCTCGCTCACCGGTTTCGGGATGACCGGCCCGCGCCGTAAGGAGCCGGGCTACGACTACGTGCTCCAGGGCCTGGCCGGTTGGATGGATCTCACCGGCGAGCCCGACGGGCCGCCCACCAAGTCCGGGCTCTCCCTGGTCGACTACTCCGGCGGGCTGGTCGCCGCCCTCTCGCTGCTGGCCGGCGTGCACGCGGCGCGGCGCGACGGGACGGGCATGGACTGCGACGTCAGCCTGTACGACACCGCGATCGGAATGCTGACCTATCCGGCGGCCTGGCACCTGAACGCGGGCTTCACCCCGGTCCGAACCCGTCATTCGGCCCACCCCTCGCTGGTGCCGTTCCAGGCGTTCGAGGCCGGCGACGGCTGGCTGGTCGTCGGCTGCGCCAAGGAGAAGTTCTGGGCGCGGCTCGCCGAGGTCGTCGGCCATCCCGAATGGGCCGAGCCGGACTCCCCGTACGGTTCGTTCGCGGGCCGGCAGCGAAACAGCGTGGAGCTGCTGGGACTCCTGGAAGAGATCTTCCGCAGACGTACCGTGGCCGAGTGGCTGAGGGTCCTGTATCCGGCCTCGATCCCCTGCGCTCCCATCAACGACGTCGCGGCCGCGCTGGAGGAGGAGCACACCAGGGCGCGCGGGTTGCGGGTGACCACCGAGCACCCCAGGTTCGGTACGGTCGAGCAGGTCGCCTCACCGGTGCGGGTCGGCGGCGAACCGCCGACCTATCGCCGTGCCCCGCTCCGCAACGAGGACTTCGACCTGGTGGTCCGTGACATCGTGGGATACGACGACGCGACGATCGACGAGTTGAAGGCCCAAGGCGCGTTCGGCGAGGTGACCGAGGCGGCCACGCGATGATCGCCCGGGAGCTGGCCCGGTGGGCGCTCGGTCTGACCGATGTTCCGGCCGCGGCCCGCCAGGCCGCCGTCCGGCACCTGCTCGACGGCGTCGGTACCGCGCTCGGCGCGTACCGGACCGGAGCCGCGACCCCCGCGCTGACCGTGGCCCGAGACCTGGGCGGCCCCGATGAGGCGACGGTCCTCGGCACCGGCCACCGGCTCTCGGCACCCGCCGCGGCCCTCGCCAACGGCACGCTCGTGCACGCCCTCGACTTCGACGACACCCACGCCGGCGGTCTCGTGCACGCAACCGCCGTCGTCCTGCCCGCGGCGTTCGCCGTCGGCGAGCAGATCGGCGCGTCGGGCCGGGAGGTGCTCACCGCCGCCGTGGCGGGGTACGAGACCGCCTGCCGGGTGGCCGCCGCCGCCCCGCACGGATTCCACGCGCGCGGCCTGCACGCGACCATGGTCGCCGGTGTCTTCTCCTCGGCTCTGGTCGCCGCGCGGCTGCTCGGCCTGGACGTCGCCCAGGCCACCAACGCGCTGGGGATCGCGGGCAGTCAGGCGGGCGGCCTGCTGGCCTTCCTCGGCACCGGGGCCTCCACCAAACAGCTCCATCCCGGGTTCGCCTCGCAGTCGGGCATCATCGCCGCCCGCCTGGCGGCGGCGGGTGCCACCGGACCGGAGACGGTGTTCGACGGCCCGCACGGCGTCTTCGACGCGCTCGCACAGGGCGGCGTGGACCCGCACTCGATCGTCGCCGACCTCGGTGACCGGTGGGAGACCACCCGGATCGGCATAAAGCCCTACGCGGCCTGCCAGCTGTCGCATGCCACCATGGGGGCGACCCTCGACGCGATGGCGCGCGAGCCGTTCGGCCCCGAGGACGTCTCCGAGATACATGCCCAGGTCCACCCCGACTCCGCCTCGGTGGTCTGTGACGCCTCCCGCGACCTGCTGCGACCGGCGAGCGCGTACGCCGCGAAGTTCTCGCTCCCCTGGACCGTCGCGGCACTGGTCGTCGACCGGGGGGTGAGCCTGGACACCTTCGAGCCGCGTTCGATCGCCCGGGCCGAGGTGAGCGAGCTCGCCGCCCGGGTCCGCTGGGACGTCACCGAACCCTCGGGGCTCGTGGCCGCCGACGCGCCGGGGCGCGTCTCCATCAGGCTCCGCGACGGCCGGGTCGTCGGCGGTTTCGTGCGGCGTAGCGAGGGGGGCGGGGTCAACCCGCTCGGCCGGGACGCGCTGGTCGCCAAGTTCGAGGGCAACGTGGGAGGCCGGGCGAGTGGGCTCGTCGACGTCGTCGAGGCGCTCGACGAGCAACCGGATCTCACCGCCGTACTGAGTGCCGCGGCCACCGCCGCAGCCGAGTTCGCCCCGCGCAGTCAGGAGCAGAGATGACGTTGCGAGCTGTCAGACCCGCCGAGTTCCCCTGGTTCCCCTACGAGGGCTTCACCTTCTGCCTCGGTCTGTCCGAAGGCAACAGCGTCTGGTCGTCCGGGCACACCGCGGCCGCACGGGACGAGGCGCTCGGCAAGATGGTCGTCTCCGGCACCATGGAGGAGCAGGCGCGGATCGCCTACCGGAAGGTGCTGACGATCATCGAGGCCGCCGGCCTCGGCCCGGACGACGTCGTGCACGTGACGGAGAACGTCACCCTCGCGGGTCTGCCCGACTACGAGGCCGCGGCCGCCGTGCGCGGGGAGGTCTTCGGGGCGCACCGGCCCACGCTCTCCACGGTGGTGGTGGAGCGGCTGGTCCGCTCGACCGCGTTGCTGGAGATCGAGATGCGTGCCGTCCGGGGCGGCGGCACCGAGCTGCCGGTCGCCGGCGAGCGGCGGGAGGCCGGTGTGCGGGCCTCCTCTCCGGTGCGCGAGGGGCATGACGGCACGGTGTACCTGCCGACCGTCGTACCCGTCGACGAGTCGGGCGACATCGTCTCCCCCGGCGACTTCGTGGGCCAGTACGCGTACTGCCTCGACCGGGTGGACGCGCTGCTGCGCCAGGCGGGACTGTCCCTGGACAACGTCGTGACCACCTACGACTACTCGACTCCGGCCTCTCGCGGCGTCTACCGCAAGAGCCACCGGGTGCGTAAGGAACGGCTCGGCGGAGCGGGGGTGTACCCGGGGGCCGGGGGCATCCTGATGAGCCGCCTGCACCACCCGGAGTCCATGGTCGCGATCGACGTCACCGCCTCCAGGCATCCGCTGGAGCTGGTGAACCCGGGCTGGTCACGGTACGACACCCTGACGTACTCGCCGGGCGTCCGGGCCGGCCGCACGCTGTTCATGTCCGGTTTCGCGGCGCTGGACATGGAGACCCAGCAGGCGCTCCACCCGGGCGACCTGCGGGCACAGGCCGAGGAGACCTACGGGGCGATCCTGCACCTGCTCTCCCATGTCGGTCTCGGTCCGGAGAACCTGCTCTCCGTCGTCGAGTTCTGCGTCGAGTCGGCCCTGCCGGACTACCGCGTGGTCGCGCCGGTCCGTGAACGCCTGCTCTCGCCCCCGTGGCCGGCCTCGACCGGGGCGATCTGCAAGGAGTTGCTCCGTCCCGAGTTCCTGCTTGAGGTGTTCCCGACCGCTCTCTACCCGAAGGACCCGTCGTGACGCTGCTCACCGAGGAGATCCGCGCGCTCGTCGGGCGCAGGCGGGTCTACACCGCGCCGGAGGAGCTCGGCGCCGCCGCGTGCAGGTACTTCGGCCTCGCCGTCGGGGACGACAATCCGCTGTACTCCGATCCCGAATACGCGCGCGCCCAGGGACTGGCCGGGGTGACCGCGCCGCCCACCCTGATCTGCGAGACGAACCAGTACGCCGGCCTGCCGATGGGTCCCGACGGCGACGCCGGGCACAACTGGGGGATCGAGATCCCGGGCACCCGCAAGGTCCGCGGCGGCAACTCCTACGTCTTCCACCGCCGGATCCGCCCCGACGACGTCGTCACCGCCACCTGGGAGATCAAGGACGCGACCGAGAAGACCACCAGGTCCGGTGCGGAGATGCTGATCATCACCTCGCGGGCGGCCTACACCGACCAGCACGACGAGCTGCTCGCGGAGAACGAGGAGACCATCATCTTCGTATCGCTGGGGGCCGGGGCATGACCCACGAACCCGGGGAGGTCGTCCCCCCGCTCGAACGCAAGGTAGGGCTCGCGAACATGGTCGCCTACGCCGGAGCCACCTGGGACTGGTACCGGCTGCACTACGACTCCGAGTTCGTCGCCAGGCAGCAGGTTCCCGCGCCGGTCGTCGACGGCCAGGTGTTCGGTGCCCTGTTGGTCGAGCAGATCCAGGACTGGCTCGGCCCGCGGTGTTTCGTGCGCGAGCTGGACTTCACTTTCAAGGCACTGGTCTTCGCCGAGGAGACCGTGCGCTGCGAGGGCACGGTCTCCGAGGTCGGTGACGACTTCCTGGTGCTCAGCCAGCGGGTGGTCGTGGTCGGTGCCGACGGCGAGGTCGACCGGGTCGCTGCGGGTCCCGCGCGCGCCCGGGTCCTGCTCGGTGTCGCCGACGGACCAGGGGCGGGACTCGGCGGCGTCGACGGACCGGAGGCGAGATGAGCACCGGTGTCGCGATCGTCGGGGCCGCCGAGTCGGATCTCGGGGTCACCAACCGGTCGATTCTCGGTCTGCAGGCCCAGGCGATCGGCCGGGCGCTCGCCGACGCGGGGCTGACCCTGCGTGACGTCGACGGGCTGGCGACGACCGGGGTCTCCCGGTTCTCCGCGACCCAGCTCGCCGACCACTTCGGCCTCCAGCCGCGCTGGACCGACTCGACGTACGCGGGCGGCTCCGCCTTCGAGATGTTCGTGGCGCGGGCGACCCAGGCCATCCAGGCAGGTCAGGCCGAGACCGTCGTGATCAGCTTCGCCTCCAACCAGCGGTCGGCCCGCTCCCGCTCTCTCGGGGGCGTGGTGGAGGAGCACACGCCGGAGGCCCAGTTCGAGACGCCGTACGGCCCGCTCTATCCGCTCTCGTACTACGCGATGGCCGCGCGACGCTACCTGCACGCCGGCGGCGGGACGCGGGAGCAGCTCGCCGAGGTCGCCGTGGCGGCGCGGGAGTGGGCGCTGCTGAACCCCGCCGCGTTCCGCTACGGCACCCGGTCGCTGACCGCCGAGGAGGTGGTCGGCTCCACGACGATCTCCAGCCCGCTGACCGCTCTGGACTGCTGCCTGGTCACCGACGGCGGCGGCGCGGTCGTGCTGACCTCCTCCGAGCGCGCGAGGGACCTGCGCAGGAAGCCGGTCGAGGTGCTCGGGTACGGCGAGCGCACCACCAACACCTCGATGACCGCCGTCGCCGATCTGACCGTGACCGGCGCGGTCGGCTCCGGCGCCGACGCGTTCGCGCGGGCCGGCGTCACCCCGGCCGACATCGACGTCGCGCAGATCTACGACTCGTTCACGATCACCGTGGCGCTCACCCTGGAGGCGCTGGGCTTCTGCGGCCGGGGCGAGGCGCTGGACTGGATCGCGGACGGCAGGATCCGCCCGGGTGGCGACTTCCCGCTCAACACCTCGGGCGGTGGTCTGTCCTACTGCCACCCCGGCCAGTTCGGGGTCATGTTGCTGATCGAGGCGGTGGCGCAGCTGCGCGGCGAGGCCGGTGACCGGCAGGTTCCCGGCGCGCGTCTCGCGCTGGCCCACGGTACGGGAGGAATCCTGTCGACGCACGCCACCGTGGTGCTGGGGGTGGAGGCGTGATCGCCCCCGAGGTTCCGCCGCCCGACGAGATCACCCTGCCCTGGTGGGAGGCGACCAGGGACCGTCGGCTGCTGGTGCAGACCTGCGCCGGCTGCGCGGGGACACAGCACCCGCCGCGCGCGCTGTGCGTGCACTGCGGCTCTGAGCGGCTGAACTGGAGCACGTCGGCCGGGGCCGGCGTGGTGGACTCGTTCACCGTCGTGTACCGGGCACCGCGCCCGGAACTCGACGTTCCCTACGTCATCGCCCGCGTCCGGCTGGTCGAGGGGGTCATCCTGCTCACCCGGCTGGAAGGCCGGCCGGAGGAGGAGTGGCGCATCGACGACCCGGTCCGGCTCACCTGGGTGGACCTCGATGACGGGCGCGCCCTTCCCGTCTTCGTTCCCGCCGGCGTTTCCTGAACAACGGAGTCCGGGAGGCTCCGGGCGAGAAAGGCGGTCGCAGTGGATTTCCAGCTTGACGAGGACCAGCGTGAGTTCCGCGCCGTCCTGCGCGACTTCGTCGATCGGGAGATCATCCCGGTCGCCCGCGAGTGGGAGCAGTCGGGCCGCTATCCGGCGGAGATCGTCGACGGGATGCGGGAGATGGGCCTGTTCGGGATGACGATTCCCGAGGAGTACGGCGGCCTCGACCTCGATCCCGTCTCGTTCGCGCTGGTCTTCGAGGAGATAGCCCGTGGCTGGATGGGCATCGCCGGCATCCTGGGCAGCCATTCCCTGGCCTGCCGGATGATCGCGATGCGCGGCACGGAGGAGCAGAAGCGGAAGTACCTTCCCGACCTCGCCGCCGGCATCCGCCGTACCGGCATCGCCCTCACCGAGCCCGACGCCGGCACCGACCTGCAGGGCATCCGTACCACCGCGACGCTCGACGGCGATCACTACGTCGTCAACGGCACCAAAATGTGGATCACCAACGCGCGGTACGCGGACCCGCTCCCGGTCCTGGTCAAGACCGACCCGGGCACCTCCCCCGCGCACAAGGGCATGAGCGTGCTCCTGGTGGACTCGTCCCTCGCGGGCTACCAGGTCACCAAGGACATCCCGAAGCTCGGCTACAAGGGCACCGAGTCCTGCGAGGTGGTGCTCGACGATGTGCGCGTCCCCAGGGAGAACCTGCTCGGCGGCGTCGAGGGCAGGGGGATGCAACACGCGCTCTCCGCGCTTGAGTGGGGCCGGGTGAACATCGCCGCACGGTCGGTCGGCATCGCCCAGCGCGCCCATGACGAGGCGTTCGCCTACGCCAAACAGCGCAGGGCGTTCAACCAGGCCATCGCCGACTTCCAGGCGATCCAGTTGCAGCTCGGGAACCTCTCCACCCAGGTCCAGGCCGCTCGCCTGATGGCCTACTGGGCCGCGGACGCGGTCCGCCGGGGTCGCGCCGACGGGGAGACGGGCATGGCGAAGATCTTCTGCTCCGAGGTCGCCCTGGCGGCGTCGATCGACGCGATGAAGATCCATGGCGGCTACGGCTACTCCACCGAGTACGAGGTGGAGCGCCTCTACCGCGACTCGATCCTGATGAGCATCGGCGAGGGCACGAACGACGTCCTGCGCACGCTGGTGGCCAAGTCCGTCCTCCGCGGCGAGACGGCCGTCTGAAACCGCGATCGGACCGGCCGGTGATCACACCTTGACGCCCACCCGGCCACCGGAAACACTGTTTCCATTATGGAAACACATGCCGCGGATGAGCGGGAGAGGCGCGTGGTGCCCACCCCGGGAGCGCGACCGGCGATGATCATCGTGGGCGCCGGGCCCGGTGGCCTCGCCTGCGCCATCGCCGCGGCGGACGCGGGGGCCAGGGTGCTGCTGCTGGAGAAGGCCTCCGAGGTGGGCGGCGCGCTGCCCTACTCCGGCGGCCACCTGTCCGCCGGAGGGTTCTCCGCGCAGCGCGAGCGCGGCATCGACGACGATCCGGAACGTCATCTCGAGGACATCCGGCGCATCAGCCGGGGCACCGCCCGCGAGGATCTGACCAGGCTGTCACTGCGCGAGCAGCCGGCCGTGCTGGAATGGCTGCTCGCCGCCGGGTTCGTCCCCGATCCGCGGACGCCCCGCGTCGTCCACGGGCACGAGCCGTATCGCACGCCACGCACCGTCCACGCCACCGCCGTGCCCGGCGGCCCGGCGATCCTGGCCCCGCCCTGGACGCCTTCGCCGCCGAGGTGGGCCGGGCGTCCCTCCAGCCGCC
>NZ_JBEXUE010000154.1:0-19826 GCF_040614275.1 Streptosporangium sp. NPDC006013 | reverse complement strand
GCGACCACGCGCCCCCCCCCGGGCCCCTCCCGGCGGGGCCCGCGCCCAGGACCCGGGTCAGGTCGGTGGCCGCGGAGCGCTTCGGGCAGGCCGTGACCGAGGAGCTCACCGCGCTGGCCATGCCGCACGCCAGGGTGGTGGTCACCATCGTCGCCGCCCCCGAGTTCGGCCCGCACGGTGTCGACGAGGTCGAGCTGCGGCTGTCGCCGCACCCCGCCTCGCCGCCCCTGCCGCTGAACAAGGGCGCCTCGGGCGGCGAGCTGAGCCGGGTGATGCTCGCCATCGAGGTGGTGTTCGCCGGGGCCGACCCGGTCCCGACGTTCGTCTTCGACGAGGTCGACGCGGGCGTGGGCGGCAAGGCCGCGGTGGAGATCGGCCGCAGGCTGGCGCGGCTGGCCAGGACCTCCCAGGTGATCGTCGTCACCCACCTTCCGCAGGTCGCGGCCTTCGCCGACCAGCATCTCGTCGTGGAGAAGGCCGATGACGGGAGCGTGGTGCGGAGCGGCGTGATCGCCCTCGACAAGGACGGCAGGGCGCGGGAACTGTCCCGCATGCTCGCCGGGCTCGAGAACTCCGAGCTGGGCCGCGCGCACGCGGAGGAGCTCCTGTCGATCGCGGCCGCGGACAAGGCGTGACCGGACGCCTCCGGAAGGAGAGACGAGGGAGTAAGTAGCGGTTTGAAAGAGTAATCCGTATGTTCCGGGGGAGCAGGTGGCGGGGGTCACGGGTGACGTATCTGACACGCTGCCGACTGTTTGGCTCTCCTGGTCGTTCACTCTGGCAGGATGGTCGTGATGAAGGTGCCGATTGACGGGCTTCAAGACAGGCTCACCGGGTACCTCCGCCGCAGGAAGGTCACGGACCTTCCCGGGGTGACGGCAGTGGCGAGAATCGATCGGCGGACCAAGAGGCTGACCAAGCGCCTCAGGGCCGGGGAAATCGCGATTATCGATCACGTTGACGTTGACCGGGTTAGCGCGGAGGCGCTTGTCGCGTGCGGTGCGGCAGGCGTCGTCAACGTCGCCGCGGGCATCAGCGGCCGTTACCCCAACCTGGGCCCGCAGATCATCGTTGACGCCGGAGTGCCGTTCGTGGACAACGCCACCTCCGAGCTGTTCGAGCGGATCAAGGACGGAGACCTGGTCCGGCTGCACGAGGGCGTCGTCTACCTCGATGAGGAGACGGTCGGCAAGGGCGACGTGCAGACCCCCGAGTCCGTCGAGGCCGCGATGACCGAGGCGCGGGCCGGGCTGACCGTGCAGATCGAGGCGTTCGCGGCCAACACCATGGAGTACGTCCGCCGCGAGCGTGACCTGCTCATCGACGGGATCGGCGTTCCCGACATCCGGACCGTCATGGAGGGCAGGCACGTCCTCATCGTGGTGCGCGGCTACCACTACAAGGAGGACATCGCCGCCCTCCGCCCCTACATCCGTGAATACCGCCCGGTCATGATCGGGGTGGACGGCGGGGCCGACGCGCTGCTGGAGGCCGGTTACCTGCCGGACATCATCGTCGGCGACTTCGACTCGGTCTCCACCAAGGCGCTCACCACCGGTGCCGAGCTGGTCGTGCACGCCTACCGCGACGGCAGGGCTCCGGGGCTGGAACGGGTCCAGCAGCTCGGTCGCAGCGCGGTGATCTTCCCGGCGATCGGCACCAGCGAGGACATCGCCATGCTGCTCGCCGACGACAAGGGCGCCGACCTCATCGTCGCCGTCGGCACCCACGCGACGCTGGTGGAGTTCCTCGACAAGGGGCGTTCCGGCATGGCCAGCACCTTCCTCACCCGCCTGCGGGTGGGCAGCAAGCTCGTCGACGCAAAGGGCGTCAGCCGGCTCTACCGCAGCCGGATCTCCACCCCGTCCCTGCTCCTGCTCGTCGCCACCACGCTGATCACCATGGGAGTGGCGATCGTCGTCTCTCCGGTGGGCAAGATCTGGCTGGACAGCGTCCGCGACGTCTGGAGCAGCTTCATCTTCTGGCTGGTCGGACTCTTCTCGTGATCGATTTCCGCTATCACCTCGTCTCCATCGTCGCGATCTTCCTCGCGCTGTCGGTGGGCATCGTGCTGGGCACCACCCTCCTCGAAGACCCCGTCATCAAGGCGAGCGAGGGCCTGGCCAACCAGCTCCGCGAGGGCAACAACGAGCTCCGCACCCAGGTGGAGGCACTGCAGAGGCGGGAGGCGGGCAACGACGCCTTCGTGGCCGCCGACACCCCCCGGCTGGTCCAGGACGCGCTCGTGGGCAAGCGTGTCGTGGTCGTCGAGGCACCGGGCGCCACGGTGAGCGTGCGTGAGTCGGCGCAGCAGGTGATCGAGGAGGCCGGGGCGATCGTGACCGGCCGGATCACCCTCACCGAGAGGTACATCGATCCCACCCAGACGGGTTTCGTCGACAAGCTGGCCGTCGGGGCCAAGGCCGCCGAGACCGTCTTCCCCGTCGAGGGCACGGCATACGACAAGGCGGCCCAGGTGCTCGCCGACGCGATCGTGACCAGCGACCCCGTCCAGGCGGGCAAGGAGCACCCGGCCGGCGTGGGCATCCTCGACGCCTTCCAGCGCGCCGGTCTGCTCACCATCACCGACGACCCCGCCAAGCGCGCGGAACTGGCCCTGATGATCGCCCCCGCGGAGGCGTACACCGGAGAGACCGCCGCCGGGCGGGCGAGCGCGCTCGTGGCACTGGCGCTGGGCCTCGACGAGGTGGGCCAGGGCACGGTACTGGCCGGTACGCAGACCTCCGCCGCGGCCGGTGGGATCATCGCCGCGCTCCGTGAGGAGACCTCCTTCACGGAGAAGGTCTCCAGTGTCGACACCGCGGATATGCCCGCGGGGCGGGTCGTGGTGGTCTACGCTCTCCGAGAGCAACTGGCCGGGCTCGCCGGCCAGTACGGCATAGGCTCCGGCGTCTCTGGTATCAAGCCCAGCGCGACGCCCACCCCCACGGCCGTCACGGCCACCTCCGGAGGATGACCCGATGGCTCGTCGTGCTTTTCTCGGTGCCCTCACCGGTGCGCTCCTCGGCGCGGTCGCCGCGCGTGCCGCGTACGCGGCCTTCACCCGCAGGCCTCCGGTCGGCGATGTGGAGACCTGGGCGCGCACGAACCACAGGGGCGAACCGATCACCCTGCTCGAGGGCCCGGCGTTCGTCGCCGGCGCCGGTGCCGCGGCGGCCGTGATCCCCGGCCTGACCGGCAGGACCCGGGTGGCGGCGCTGCTGGCCGCGGTGGGGGCCGGCGGCCTCGGTGCCTACGACGACCTGTACGGCGCGACCTCCTCCAAGGGATTCAAGGGGCATCTGAGCGCCCTGGCCAAGGGGGAGGTCACCAGCGGGGCCGTGAAGATCCTCGGTATCGGCGCGACCGGCCTGGCCGCCGCGGCCGCCACCTCCCGCGCGCCCCTCGACGTCGCCGTCAACGGCGCGTTGATCGCCGGGAGCGCCAACCTGGCCAACCTCTTCGACCTGCGTCCCGGGCGTGCCGTCAAGGTGGGCCTGCTCGCCGGCGCCCCCCTGCTCGCCGCGGCTCTGCTCAGGGACGACCCGGTCCCGGCCACCCTGGCCGCGCTTCCTATGGGCGCCGCCGCCGCGCTGCTGCCCGAGGACCTCGGCGAGCGGGCCATGCTCGGCGACGCGGGGGCCAACGCGCTGGGCGCGCTTGTCGGCCTGGCCGCCGCCGTCACCCTGGGCCGTCCGGGACGCCTGGCCGTGCTCGGTACAGTGGTCGCGCTGACCGCCGCCTCGGAGAAGGTCAGTTTCACCAAGGTGATCGCGGGCAACCCCGTCCTGCACCGCTTCGACATGCTGGGCCGTCGTCCCGTGGAGCAGGCACCCGCCACCCGATGAGCAGCAGGATCGCCCAGGGGATCGCGGGAGCGGCACTTCTCATCGGGATCGTGACCGTCCTGGCCCGGCTCGTCGGGTTCGGCCGCTATCTCGTCCAGTCGCAGACCGTCGGCAACCTCTGCCTGAGCACCGCCTACAACACCGCCAACTACGTGCCCAACATCGTCTTCGAGCTGGTGGCGGGCGGTGCGCTGGCCGGGATGGTGGTGCCGGTGCTGGCCTCGGCGGCCTCCAGGGCCGACGACGACCCCGAGGCCAGGGCGGAGGCCGGCCAGATCACCTCGGCGCTGCTCACCTGGGTGATGCTCGTCATGGTGCCGCTGGCACTGCTCATCGTGGCGTTCGCCGGGCCGATCGTCACGCTGCTGGTGGGCGGTCCGGGCGGCTGCGACCTGGCGGAGGTCGTCGAGGTCGGCACCGGCATGCTCGTCGTCTTCGCCCCCCGGATGATCTTCTTCGGACTGGCCGTCGTCCTGTACGGCGTGCTCCAGGCACACCGGCGGTTCATGGGCCCGGCCCTGGCGCCGCTGGTCTCCAGCCTCCTCATCGTCGGCTCCATGCTGCTGTTCGAGGCGCTCAACGGGACGGCCGCCGGAGACCTGGCGGACCTGACCGCCGCGGGGCAGCTCTCGCTCTCCCTCGGCGCGACCGTCGCCGCCGCCGCGATGGTGCTCACCGTGGTCGTCCCGGTGGCCAGGCTCAAGCTCCGGCTGCGGCCCTCGCTGTCGTTTCCGCCCGGGGTCGCGGCCCGGGCGCGCCGGCTCGCCACGGCCGGTATCGCCGTGCTGATCGCGCAGCAGGTCGCGCTGCTCGTCGTCATCCTTCTGGCCAACGACCTGGGCGGCAAGGGCGCGATCGGTGTCTACACCTACGCCTGGGCGCTGTACCAGCTGCCGTACGCGGTGCTCGTGATGCCGATCGCCACCAGCTCCTTCCCGGTGCTGTCCACCCGCGCCGAAGAGGGGGACCTGCCCGGGTTCAACGCTTTGACCTCCTCCACCACGCGGATCGTGCTGCTGGTGACGGGGCTCGCGGCCGGAGTGATGGCGGCGGTCGCGCTGCCGGTGTCGCGGGTCTTCCTGGAGGAAACCCCGGGCGGGGAGCCCGCCGAGATGGCCAGGGCCGTCGCGCTGTTCGCGCCCGGCCTGGCCGGGTACGCGCTCATGCTGCACCTGGCCCGCATCCTGTACGCCTGCGGTCTGGGGCGGTCGGCGGCGGTCGCCTCGGTGGCCGGGTGGGCCGTCGCGCTGGCGGCCCAGGTCGTGCTCGCCCACGCCGCAGCGGGTCCGGCGGACGTGGTCGGGCAACTGGCACTGGGTAGCACGATCGGCATGACCGTCGGCGGGCTGCTGCTGGTCCTCGCGGTGCTCCGGGCCAGGGGGGCGGCCGCGCTGGAGGGAACGCCGCGCACCTTCCTGGCCGCCCTGGTCGGCGGTGTCGCGGCCTGGGGGGCGGGGCTGACCCTGGTCGACGCCTTCGGAGCGGTGTCCAGGTGGGAGTCCGTGGCGGTCGGACTGGCCGCCGCGACGGCCGGGGTGGCCGCGTTCGCGGCCGTGGCGATGATGGTCGACAGGCGAGACGCCCGGGCGCTGCTGGCACGACTGCGCGGGGGACCGGTGAAGGAGGGGAGCGGTTTTGACGGTTGATCAGGGGACGCGCGTGGCGTTCGTGCTGGGAACGAGCGAGGGAGGGGTCGGCAGGCACGTCGCCATGCTGGCCGGAGGGCTGGTGCGCGGCGGCCACCGGGTGGTCGTGGCGGGCCCCCCGAGCACGGAGCGGGCCTTCGGGTTCGCCGCACTCGGCGCGCGCTTCGTGCCGGTGCCGATCTCCGACCGGCCCCGCCCACTCGACGATCTACGGGCGGTCATGGCGCTGAGGACGCTGCGCGGGGCGCATGCCGTGCACGCCCACGGGCTGAGAGCCGGGGCGCTGGCGGCGATCGCGCTGGCCGGAACCGGAACCGGCCTGGTGGTGACCCTGCACAACGCCGCGACCGCGGGCGGCGTGGTCGGTGCGGTCTACGGCCTCCTGGAGCGGATCGTGGCCCGCCGCGCCGACCGGATCCTGGTCGTCTCCCCCGATCTGGGGGAGCGGATGGCCCACCTGGGGGCCAGGGGTGTCGAGGCCGCCGTGGTCCCGGCACCCGCGTTGCCTCCTTCCGGGCGCGCGGCCGGGGACATCCGGCGGGAGCTCGGTACGGGAGAGCGGGTGATCTTCCTGACGGTCGCCAGGCTCGCCCAGCAGAAGGGCCTGGAGACCCTGCTCGATGTGGCGAAGGCCCTGCCGGAGGTTCGCCGGGACGTGGAGCACGCGTCGGGGCCGGTGTTCCTGGTGGCGGGGGAGGGGCCGCTGCGAGCGGAGTTGCAGGAGCGGATCGACCGGGAGAACCTGCCGGTACGGCTGCTCGGTGCCCGTACCGACGTGGGGGACCTGCTCGGGGTGGCCAGGGCACTGCTGGTGCCGAGCCGCTGGGAGGGGCAGCCGCTCACCGTGCAGGAGGCCCTGCGGGCGGGTACGGCGGTCATCGCCACCGCGGTGGGGGGCATTCCGGCGATGGTGGGTGAGGCGGGGCTGCTGGTGCCGTACGGGGACGTCGCGGCGATGCGCGACGCGGTCGCGGGGGTGCTCGCCGACGACGGTCTCGCGGAGGAGCTGGCCGCTGCCGCCGCCAGGCGAGGCCGTGGGATGCCGGGTGAACCGGA
This sequence comes from Streptosporangium sp. NPDC006013, assembly GCF_040614275.1. NCBI lineage: Bacteria > Bacillati > Actinomycetota > Actinomycetes > Streptosporangiales > Streptosporangiaceae > Streptosporangium > Streptosporangium sp. NPDC006013. The sequence goes on along the minus strand of NZ_JBEXUE010000154.1, from coordinate 13,276 downwards.
GGCGCTGGAGGCGGTGCTCGCGGTCTACGCCGGGCTTTCCCCAAGGGCCTGAAAGGACCCGTTCGCGGTCCGCGCCAGATTTCCGAAGGGGGTTTGGGGCCTGGCGGCGGGCGAGGCCGGAAGCCCGATGGAACAGGCGGAGAGGTCGTGATGTTGGATTAGGCGCCACCATGCCGGAGACCTATACTGGCGTGTTTAGGGGGGGAGTATCCCTTCGCGGCAGTCTCGTCATCACGGTGTTGTCTCGCTCCACGAGGCCCCCGGGGCTGTCGGTCCGCGCTTCGACATATCTCAGTCGATGCCTCATGCGGGCGGGAGAGACCTCCGGCAGTCTGTCGTGCGCGCCGCCGGAGGTTTATCAGTTGTGATTGTTCCTGTCTGGGCATGGTTGGCCGTTATTGGCGGTTTGCTCATCGTCCTCGCCTTCGATCTGTGGATCGTCGACCGGGGCGAGCCGCGGGAGTTCTCCCTCAAGCAGGCCGGGTTCTGGGTCGGCTTCTACGTCACCCTCGCGGTGATTTTCGGTATCGTATTGTGGATCTTCGCGGGCCCCACCTCCGCGGGACAGTTCTTCGCCGGCTACATCACCGAGTACAGCCTGAGCGTCGACAACCTTTTCGTCTTCTACATCATCATGACCCGCTTCGCGGTGCCGAAGATCTACCAGCACAAGGTGCTGCTGATCGGCATCCTGATGGCGCTGGTCATGCGCAGCGTCTTCATCGCCCTCGGCGCCGCCGCCCTGTCCAACTTCGGCTGGCTGTTCTACGTCTTCGGCCTGTTCCTGATCTACACCGCGGTCCAGCTCGTCCGCCAGTTCGGCCAGGAGGAGGACCTGCCGGAGAACGCCGTCCTGCGCTGGGCCCGGCGGGTGCTGCCGCACACCGACGACTACGTGGGTTCGAAGGTCGTCGTCAAGGTCAACGGCAGGCGCATGGTCACCCCGCTGCTGATCGTCATGATCGCCATCGGCACCACCGACCTGCTGTTCGCGCTCGACTCGATTCCGGCGATTTTCGGCCTGACCACCGACGCCTTCATCGTCTTCACCGCGAACGCGTTCGCGCTGATGGGTCTGCGCCAGCTCTACTTCCTGCTGGGAGGTCTGCTCCAGCGGCTGGTCTACCTCAGCTTCGGTCTCGCGTTCATCCTCGGTTTCATCGGGGTTAAGCTGATCCTTGAGGCGCTGCACTCCAGTGGCGTCTCTTGGGCTCCCGAAGTGCCGATCTGGGTGTCACTGTCGGTTATCGTCGTCACGATGGTCGTCACCACCGCGATCAGCCTGGCGAAGGTCCGGCGTGATGCTCGTGCAGGCAAGGAAAACACCACCCCGGCGAGTGTCGAGCAGGGCTAGCGAATCGGCGGGTGAGGCGCTTTGCTTGTCTCATTGCGCCTTATAAGGGCTAAGAGATGGGTAACATCCTGCCCCAGAGCGGGTAGACATACCGGTCTAATGCCGCAAGACATCACAAAAGGTTCCCTGTGTCCCACGATTCAGTAAGCCACCGGCCAGGTCCGCTGGGCCTGGCACGTGGCGTCTCCCCGTGGTTGCTCCCGACCGTGGCCGCCGCCACCGTGACCGCCCTGCTCAGCCGCCGCGACCGGCGCTGGGCGCTGGCGGCGGTTCCGCTGACCGCGCTCACCGGTGGGATGCTCTGGTTCTTCCGCGATCCGGATCGGACTCCGGGCACCGGGCGGATCCTGTCGCCCGCGGACGGTGTGGTGCAGAGCATCGATCCATGGCCGGACGGCCGGACCAGGGTGGCGATCTTCATGAGCCCACTCGACGTGCATGTCAACCGGGCGCCACTGGCCGGCACGGTCACCTCGGTGGAGCACGTCTCCGGGGGGTACCTGCCCGCGTTCAACAAGGACAGTGACACCAACGAGCGGGTCGTCTGGCACCTGGACACCGCGCTCGGCGACATCGAGTTCGTCCAGATCGCCGGCGCGGTCGCTCGCCGCATCGTGCCCTACGTGGCCGAGGGGGCGAAGGTCGCCAGAGCCGAGCGGATCGGCCTGATCAGGCTTGGCTCGCGGGTCGACGTCTACCTCCCCGAGGGGATCGCCCCGGCTGTCTCGGTGGGCCAGCGGACCGTCGCGGGGGTGACCGGTCTTGACCACGGCTGACGCGAGCTGGCCGATGGACGAGACGGACGACGAGCCGCGAGGGCCCGTGGGCAAGGCGTTCCGCCTGTCGGCCGCCGACTCCCTCTCGCTTGGCAACGCCCTCTGTGGCTTCCTGGCGGTCTGCGTGCTCTCCTGGTCGGCCATCAACGCGCTGCAGGAGGGCAAGCCCTTCGCGGCCGACCCCCGGTTCTTCGGCACCGCCGTGGTGCTCCTGCTGATCGGTGCCACCTGTGACCTGTTCGACGGGCTGGTGGCCAGGAAGTTCCGCGCCTCGGCCATGGGCGCCGAGCTGGACAACCTCGCCGACGTGATCAGCTTCGGCTTCGCCCCCGCCTTCATGGTGGTCATCTGGGCGGGGTTCAATCAACAGATCCCGTTCCTGCTGGTGATGACCGCGGCGGCGTCCGTGCTGCTGGCCGGGGTCATCCGGCTGGCGCGTTTCGCCTGTGTGAAGACCAAGAGCGGCGACTTCATGGGCCTGCCCATCCCGATGGGCGCCATGACCGTGGTCTCGGTCGTACTGCTGTTCCCCCCGTCGACCTGGACGATCCTGCCCATCTTCGGTGTGGCGTATCTCATGGTGAGCCGGATCGAGTACCCCAAGCCCAAGGGCAACGTGGCCGCCGGGGTGCTCGCCTGGATGATGATCAATGTTGCCTGCCTGACCATCTGGGTCGCGGGCCTGGCCGGTGGCGACACGCTGATCAAGGTCGGGGCCGTCATGCAGATGACGATCGTGGCGGCCATCCCGCTGCGTGTCCTGATGTTCAAGCGGGAGAAGCGCAAGGAGCAGCGCAGGGCGTCCGCCGAAGTCGGCTGACCGCCGGAACCGCCCGCCGGGACCGGCGGTCCCCGCGGGCGGAGGATCCCCGGCGGCGCGGGCGGTGAGACCTCCGCGCCGCGAGCGTCACCAGCCCCGCTCGCGCCACTCGGGCAGGCTGGGGCGCTCGGCGCCGAGCGTGGTGTCCTTGCCGTGGCCCGGATAGACCCAGGTGTCGTCCGGCAGCCGGTCGAAGATCCGCTCTGACACGTCGGCGAAGAGCTGGGCGAACCGCTCGGGATCCTTGTTGGTGTTGCCGACGCCGCCGGGGAAGAGCGAGTCGCCGGTGAACAGGTGGCCGGGGTGGTACAGGGCGATCGAACCCGGGGTGTGCCCGCGCAGGTGGATCACCTCCAGGCCGACCTCGCCGACGGTGATCTCCTCGCCGTGCCCCACCTTCAGGTCCACCGGCACCGGCAGCCCCGGCGCGTCGAGCGGGTGGGCGATCACCGAGGCGCCGGTCGCCCGGGCGACCTCCTCCAGGGCCTGCCAGTGGTCGCCGTGCTGGTGGGTGGTGATGATCTTGCTGATCGGCCGGTCACCGATGAGCTCCAGCAGCCGGTCGGGCTCGGCGGCCGCGTCGATGAGCGCGCCGTCACCGGTCCGGGTGCAGCGGAGCAGGTAGGCGTTGTTGTCGAACGGGCCGACGGCCAGCTTGGCGATCGTCAGGCCGGGCAGCTCACGCAGGTCTGCGGGGCCGCCGACCTGCACATCACCGGTGTACGTCACGGGTTCTCCTTGGATGGTGTCACGGCAGGGCGGGACGCGGGTGGTGCCCGCCCCCACCCTCATCATTGCCGCCCGGCGGGTGGTGCGGGGCATAAGGGGGGTGTTCCCACTGTTGAAACCGGGGACGACCTGCCACATCCAAGAGAAGACCGTAGTCTGGAGAGGGCGGGGAACCCCTGAGCTCCGGACGCCGGCCCGGAAAATTGTCGGTCCCTCTCGCTAGTCTTCCCGCGACCGCTTCCAACCCTCTAAATCGACGTCGGGACTACCGTGGCTGACCGCCTCATCGTGCGTGGTGCACGTGAACACAACCTCAAGGACGTCTCGCTGGACCTCCCGCGAGATTCTCTGATCGTCTTCACCGGGCTGTCCGGCTCGGGAAAGTCCAGTCTGGCCTTCGACACGATCTTCGCCGAAGGCCAGCGCCGCTATGTCGAGTCACTGTCGGCCTACGCGCGGCAGTTCCTCGGGCAGATGGACAAGCCCGACGTCGACTTCATCGAGGGTCTCTCACCCGCGGTGTCGATCGACCAGAAGTCGACGAGCCGTAACCCGCGCTCCACGGTCGGCACGATCACCGAGGTCTACGACTACCTGCGCCTGCTCTGGGCGCGCATCGGCAAGCCGCACTGCCCCCAGTGCGGGCGGGCGATCGCCAGGCAGAGTCCCGAGCAGATCGTCGACCGGGTGATGGAGCTCCCCGAGGGCACCCGCTTCCAGGTGCTCGCCCCGGTGGTCCGCGGCCGCAAGGGCGAGTACGCCGAGCTTTTCAGCCAGTTGCAGGCCAAGGGCTTCGCCCGTGCCCGCGTCGACGGCACGGTGGTCCGGCTGGATGAGCCGCCGACGCTGAAGAAGCAGGAGAAGCACGACATCGAGGTGATCGTCGACCGCCTGGCGGTGAAGGAGGGCGCGAGCAGCCGCCTGACCGGCTCGGTGGAGACCGCCCTGCAGCTGTCGGGCGGGACGATCACCCTGGAGTTCGTCGACCTGCCCGAGGACGACCCGAACCGTGAGCGCTTCTACTCGGAGCACCTCTACTGCCCCTACGACGACCTGTCGTTCGAGGAGCTGGAGCCCCGCTCGTTCTCGTTCAACTCGCCCTTCGGCGCCTGTCCCGAGTGCACGGGCCTGGGCGTCCGCATGGAGGTCGACCCCGACCTGATCGTGCCCGACCCGGAGAAGCCGCTGGGCGAGGGCGCGATCTCCCCGTGGGCCGGGGGGCACACCAGCGACTACTTCGTCCGCCTCGTCGAGGCGCTCGGCCTGAACATGGGGTTCAGCCTCGACACCCCGTGGGAGCGGCTGCCGAAGAAGGCGCAGAAGGCCCTGCTCTACGGTCACGACGAGCAGGTCCACGTCCGCTACAGCAACCGCTACGGCCGAGAGCGCTCCTACTACACCACCTTCGAGGGGGCCATCCCCTGGGTGCAGCGTCGCCACGGTGAGTCCGACAGCGACGGCATGCGCGAGAAGTACGAAGGCTACATGCGGGAGATCCCGTGCCCGGCCTGCGAGGGGGCCAGGCTCAAGCCGGTCTCGCTGGCCGTCACGGTCGACGGCCGCTCGATCGCCGAGGTCTCGGCGATGTCGATCGGCGACTGCGCGACGTTCCTGGCGGGGCTGACGCTGTCGGACCGTGACATGCACATCGCCGAGCGGGTGGTCAAGGAGATCAACGCCCGGATGGGTTTCCTGCTCGACGTGGGCCTCGACTACCTGACCATGGACCGGGCCTCAGGCACCCTCGCGGGTGGTGAGGCACAGCGCATCCGGCTCGCCACCCAGATCGGCTCCGGCCTGGTCGGTGTGCTGTACGTGCTGGACGAGCCCTCCATCGGCCTGCACCAGCGCGACAACCAGCGGCTGCTGGAGACCCTGATCAGGCTGCGCGACATGGGCAACACGCTCATCGTGGTCGAGCACGACGAGGACACCATCGCCGCCGCCGACTGGGTGGTCGACATCGGCCCGGGGGCGGGCGAGCACGGCGGCCAGGTCGTCGTCTCCGGCACCGTGGCCGACCTGCTGGCCTCGGAGGAGTCGATGACCGGCGCCTACCTGTCCGGCCGCAAGACCATCGCCATCCCTCCCGTACGCCGCAAGCGTGACAGGAAGCGGCAGCTCACCGTGAAGGGCGCCCGCGAGCACAACCTCAAGGGCGTCGACGTGGAGTTCCCCCTCGGGCTGCTGACCGCGGTCACCGGGGTCTCGGGGTCCGGCAAATCCACCCTGGTCAACGACATCCTCTACAACGCGCTGGCCAAGGAGCTGAACGGCGCGCGCACCGTCCCCGGCCGGCACGCGCGGGTCAACGGGATGGACCTGGTCGACAAGGTCGTGCATGTGGACCAGTCGCCGATCGGCCGCACGCCCCGTTCCAACCCGGCGACCTACACCGGCGTCTTCGACAAGGTCCGTGACCTGTTCGCGCAGACCACGGAGGCCAAGGTCCGCGGCTACCAGAAGGGGCGCTTCAGCTTCAACGTCAAGGGCGGCCGGTGCGAGGCGTGCTCGGGAGACGGCACCCTCAAGATCGAGATGAACTTCCTGCCGGACGTCTACGTGCCCTGTGAGGTCTGCCACGGGGCGCGCTACAACCGGGAGACCCTGGAGGTCCATTACAAAGGCAAGACGATCTCCGAGGTGCTCGACATGCCGATCGAGGAGGCCCTGGGCTTCTTCGACTCCATCCCGTCCATCAAGCGCTACCTGCAGACGCTTTACGACGTCGGCCTGGGGTACGTCAGGCTCGGCCAGCCTGCCACGACCCTGTCCGGCGGTGAGGCCCAGCGCGTCAAGCTCGCCTCCGAACTGCAGCGCCGCTCCACCGGCCGGACGATCTACGTGCTCGACGAGCCCACCACCGGCCTGCACTTCGAGGACATCCGCAGGCTGCTGGGTGTGCTGGGCAAGCTCGTCGACGGCGGAAACACGGTCATCGTCATCGAGCACAACCTCGACGTGATCAAGACCGCCGACTGGCTGATCGACATGGGCCCCGAGGGCGGCTCCAGGGGAGGCAGCGTGCTCGCCGTCGGCACGCCCGAGGACGTCGCCCTGGTCGACGAGAGCCACACCGGCCGCTTCCTGCGCAAGATCCTCGGCACCTGAAGGCCGGATTCAGGGCCGGGCTCCCCCGTCAATACCCTTGACGCGGGAGCCCGGTTCTGACGGGGATGACGTTGCGAGAAGGGCCGCAATGAGCATGCAGGAAACCTCCGCCATGCCTGCGCGCAGGCAGGTGATCGCCGCCGCGGGGGCCGTGGCGTGCGGGGCGGCGCTGGCCGGGTGCGGCAGCGGGGAGCCCGCCGCCGCCATCGTGCCGCCGGGGATCAAGGGGAAGGTCATCGCGAGGACCGCCGACATCCCGGTGGGCGGCGGCAAGGTGATCACCAAGTGGAAGATCGTGATCACCCAGCCGACCTCTGGGGTGTTCAGGGCGTTCACGGCGAGCTGCCCGCACCGGGGGTGCGCGGTCGGGAGGGTCGGGGACGGCGTCATCCGCTGCCCCTGCCACGGCAGCGAGTTCGCCGCCGACTCCGGCAAATGCCTCAAGGGCCCGGCGGAGGCGCCGCTGGTCCAGTACGGGCTGAAGGTCGAGGGTGACGGGATCATCGTGGTCTGACGGTTCGCGCCGCCTTCTCCTCCAGGGGGCGGATTTGTCGAGCTCGTCGGGTTCGGTTCGCCGGGGCCGAAGTCCGCGATGAGGGTTTCCAGGGGGATTCTCCGGATGATCCAGAAAGAGGGCCAAGGAGGTAATTCTTCACAGTCTCCTGACACGGCGTACGGCATGCTGAACCGTCATCGGGGTGCCAGCCGTACCTGAAGATGATGATCCTGGAGGAGATACATGACTGAGACGACACGTCGTACGGTGATATTGGGCGCCGGAGGGGCCGGGGTGGCCGCGGTGCTGACCGCGTGCGGGAGCTCGGAAGAGCCCGCGGCGAGCGGCGGTGACGCCTCGTCGACCGCGTCCTCGCAGGCGCCGGAGGCCGGCGCGGGCGACTCCGGGGCGAACGCCCTGGCCAAGACCGCGGACATCCCCGAGGGGGGTGGCAAGGTCTTCAAGGACCAGAAGATCGTGATCACCCAGCCGGCCGCGGGCCAGTTCAAGGCGTTCAGCTCCGTCTGCACCCACCAGGGGTGCGACGTGGACAAGGTCGCGGACGGCACCATCGACTGCGCGTGTCACGGCAGCAAGTTCAAGATCGCTGATGGTTCCGTGGCGGACGGCCCGGCCTCGAAGCCGCTGGAGGAGAAGGCGATCAAGGTGGACGGCGACTCCATCAGCCTCGCCTGAATCCGGTCATGACTCCACCGCCGGAAGGTTCGCCCCGGCGGAGAGGCCGCGCGTCACAGGTTCTTCGGGCGGGGTAGGACGTGCCGTGTGCGTGGGGGAGGGATCGGGGCTGCCCGGCCCGCGCACACGGCGGGCCCGACCGGCGGGCCGGGCGCGGGAATCCCCGGCTTTCGAGCTTCGCGACCTCTGTGTCCCGCGTCGGATGACGACATCGGACACCGGCCGGCGGTGATGGGCCGCCAGGGTCTTTTGAGCCTGGAGGACGTCAGGTGGTGATCCGTCTGCGACGGCGTGAGTCCGCCGGCGGAACCGTGCCGGGAAAAGCGTAAGGAAACCTGTCGGTCCGGGCCGATAGGCTTTCTGTGTGGCGAGATCTGTGGGTGGTCCGGCGAGTTTCCGGCCGAAGCCGGGGTCGATCCCCGAGTCCCCCGGCGTCTACCGGTTCAAGGACGCCGGAGGCCGGGTCGTCTACGTCGGCAAGGCCAAGAGCCTGCGCCAGCGGCTCAACTCCTACTTCGCCGACTTCGCGAGCCTGCATCCGCGCACCCAGACCATGCTCACGACCGCCGTGGACGTCGACTGGACCGTCGTCGGCACCGAGGTCGAGGCGCTTCAGCTCGAATACTCCTGGATCAAGGAGTACGACCCGCGGTTCAACGTCAAATACCGCGACGACAAGTCCTATCCCTACCTCGCGGTGACCATGGGGGAGGAGTTTCCCCGGGTCCAGGTGCTGCGCGGGGCCAAGCGCAAGGGCATCCGCTACTTCGGCCCCTACTCCCACGCCTGGGCGATCAGGGAGACCGTCGACCTGCTGCTCCGGGTGTTCCCGATCAGGAGCTGCTCGACGGGGGTGTTCCGGCGGGCCGCACAGGTCGGGCGCCCCTGCCTGCTGGGTTACATCGACAAGTGCTCCGCCCCCTGCGTCGGCCGGGTCACCGCCGAGGAGCACCGGAAGCTGGCCGACGACTTCTGCGAGTTCATGGCCGGCAACACCGGCCGGTTCGTCAAGCGGCTGGAGCGCGAGATGCGCGAGGCCGCCGCCGAGCAGGAGTACGAGCGGGCGGCCAGGCTGCGCGACGACATCGGAGCCCTGCAGCGGGCGATGGAGAAGCAGGCGGTGGTCCTCAGCGACAACACCGACTGCGACGTGATCGCCCTTGCGGAGGATCCGCTGGAGGCCGCCGTCCAGGTCTTCTACGTCCGTGACGGGCGCATCAGGGGCCAGCGCGGCTGGGTGGTGGACAAGGTCGAGGAGGCCACGCCCGGCGAGCTGGTCGAGCAGTTCCTCCTGCAGATGTACGGTGACGCGGCCGCCGAGGCGCTGCCCAGGGAGGTGCTGGTCCCCGTCCTGCCGCCCGATACGGAGGCGGTTTCCGAGCTGCTCGGCGAGCACCGCGGGGCCAGGGTGGAGATCAGGGTTCCGCAGCGGGGCGACAAGAGGTCGCTGATGGAGACCGTCGAGCGCAACGCCGTGGAGTCCCTGAAACAGCACAAGCTCAGGCGGGCCAGCGACCTGACCGCGCGGAGCAGGGCGCTGCAGGAGGTCGCCGACGCCCTCGGCCTGGACCAGGTGCCGCTCCGCATCGAGTGCTACGACGTCTCCCACATGCAGGGCACCGACGTGGTGGCCTCCATGGTGGTGTTCGAGGACGGCCTGGCCCGCAAGAGCGAGTACCGCAGGTTCTCGGTGCGCTCCACCGAGGGCGACGTCGCCTCCATCTACGAGGTGATCTCCCGACGCTTCAAGCGCTACCTGGAGGAGCGCTCGGCCACCGGGGATCTCGACGCCGACGCCATGGCAGAGCCCAGCGAGGGGCCGGGCGAGGGGTTGCGGACGCCGGGCATCGACCCGGAGACCGGCAAGCCGCGCAAGTTCGCCTACCCGCCCAACCTGGTCGTCGTCGACGGCGGTCCCGCGCAGGCCGCGGCGGCCCGCAGGGCGCTCGACGAACTGGGCGTCGACGACGTGGCGGTGTGCGGCCTGGCCAAACGGCTGGAGGAGGTCTGGCTGCCCGGTGAGGACCTGCCGGTGATCCTCGCCCGCTCCAGCGAGGCCCTTTACCTTCTTCAGCGGGTGCGCGACGAGGCTCACCGCTTCGCCATCACCTACCATCGATCCAAGCGGTCGAAGAGCGTCAAGGAAAGCGCTCTGGACGAGGTTCCCGGACTCGGCCCGGCCCGCAGGCAGGCGTTGATCAAGCATTTCGGATCGGTGAAACGGCTGCGGGAGGCGACCGCGGCGCAGATCTGCGAGGTTCCCGGGATCGGCCCCTCGACGGCCGAGACGATCGTGTCGGTCTTGAAGGGGCAGAACCCATGAGCGAAAGAGAGTCCGCGTTCGTCCTCGTCACCGGAATGTCGGGGGCGGGGCGGAGCACCGCCGCCAAGGCTCTGGAGGATCTGGGGTGGTTCGTCATCGACAACCTGCCGCCGGGGCTGCTGTTCGCCATGGCCGAGGAGGCGGGGCGGGTCAAGCTGGCCGCCGACAAGGTGGCCGCGGTGGTCGACGTGCGCAGCCTGGCCTTCACCAGCGACCTCAACAGTGCCATCGAGGAGCTGGAGGGGCGCGGCGTCGGCGTGCGGGTGGTGTTCCTTGAGGCCAGTGACGAGGAGCTGGTCCGCAGGTTCGAGAACGTCCGCCGCCCGCACCCGCTGCAGAGCGACGGCCGGCTGGTCGACGGGATCGCCCGCGAGCGCGGCATCCTGCGTGAGGTCCGGGCCAACGCCGACCTGGTGATCGACACCTCCAACCTCAACGTCCACGAGCTCAGGGGGAAGATCGTCGCCTTCTTCGGTGGCGAGGACCGTCCGGGCCTGCGGGTCAACGTCGTCTCCTTCGGCTACAAGTACGGCCTGCCGGTCGACGCGGACATGGTCGTCGACTGCCGGTTCCTGCCCAATCCCCACTGGGTTCCCGAACTTCGCCCCATGAACGGTCTGGACGCGCCCGTACGGGAGTACGTTCTCAACCAGGCGGGTGCGAAGGAACTTCTGGACGCCTACGACGAGGTGTTCGCCATCATCGCCTCCGGCTACACCCGCGAGGGCAAGAGCTACGCCACGCTCGCCGTCGGCTGCACCGGGGGCAAGCACCGCAGCGTCGCCATGGCCGAGCAGATCGGCGGCCGGCTGCGGGATCGGGGTGGCATGGAGGTGCAGGTAAGCCATCGGGATGTGGGCCGGGAGTGAATGAAGGTCTCAAGGTCGTCGCGCTGGGTGGAGGACACGGGCTGTACGCCTCGCTGTCGGCACTGCGGAGGGTCACCTCCCGGCTGACGGCGGTGGTCACCGTGGCCGACGACGGAGGCTCCAGCGGCCGTCTCCGCCGCGAGTTCGGCGTGCTGCCCCCGGGAGACCTGAGGATGGCGCTGGCCGCCCTGTGCGGTGACGACGAGTGGGGCCACACCTGGAGCGAGGTCGTCCAGCATCGCTTCCGCAGCGATGGTGACCTGAACGGCCACGCGATCGGCAACCTGCTGATCGTGGCGCTCTGGGAGCGCCTGGGCGACACGGTCGCCGGACTCGACTGGCTCGGGCGGCTGCTCGGCGCGCACGGGCGGGTGCTGCCGATGTCCTCGGTGCCACTCGACATCGCCGCCGAGGTGGAGCTGGACGGCCTGGTGAGCACGGTGCGCGGCCAGGTGGCCTGCGCGCTCACCCCGGGCCGGGTCCGGGCCATCTCGCTGGTCCCCGAGAACCCGCCGGCGTGCCCCGAGGCCGTCGAGGCGGTCCTCGACGCCGACTGGGTGGTGTTCGGCCCCGGCTCGTGGTTCACCAGCGTGCTGCCCCACCTGAAGGTGCCCGAGCTGGCCGAGGCGTTGCACACCACCCGCGCGCGGCGCCTGGTCGCGCTGAACCTCGCTCCCCAGGCGGGGGAGACCGACGGTTTCTCCCCCCAGAAACACCTGGAGGTGCTGCGCCAGCACGCGCCCGCCCTGGAGGTGGACGTGGTCGTCGCGGACACCGGCGTGGCCGACGACGGTGAGGAGCTGGAGAAGGCCGCGGCCGGTCTCGGCGGGAGGCTGGTCCTGGCCTCCGTGGCGGACGAGGACGGCTCGCCGCGACACGATGCACAACGTCTTGCCTCCGTCCTGGACGAGATTTTCCGTGCGAAGCGTTGATCCTGGTCAGCGGTGCCCAGGAGTGCGAGAAACTGCTGTGAGCCCGATTCATCTCGAGCCGCATGGGGTCTGTATGGGGGAGGACGAACGCGCATGGCGATGACAGGTGTGGTCAAGGACGAGCTGAGCAGGCTGACGGTCCTGAAGCCTTGCTGTCGTAAGGCCGAGGTGTCGACGCTGCTGCGGTTCGCGAGCGGGTTGCACCTGGTGAGCGGCCGGATCGTGATCGAGGCCGAGCTGGACACCAACGTCACCGCCCGGCGGCTCATCAAAGACATCGGTGAAGTTTTCGGGCACAAGGCGGAGGTGCTCGTGCTGGCCCCGGCAGGGTTGCGCAAGGGATCGCGCTACCTCGTGCGGGTCTACCGCGACGGGGAGGCGCTGGCCCGCCAGACCGGCCTGATCGACAACCATGGGCGCCCGGTCCGTGGCCTGCCCCGCCAGGTCGTCGCCGGGGCGGCCTGCGATGCCGAGGCGGCCTGGCGGGGGGCCTTCCTGGCGCACGGCTCGCTCACCGAGCCCGGGCGATCGATGTCGCTGGAGGTCACCTGCCCGGGGCCCGAGGCGGCGCTCGCGCTGGTCGGGTCGGCGCGGCGGCTGAAGATCCATGCCAAGGCCCGCGAGGTGCGCGGCGTCGACCGGGTGGTGGTCCGGGACGGCGACGCCATCGGCGCGCTGCTGACCAGGCTGGGCGCCCACGACAGCGTGCTGGCCTGGGAGGAGCGGCGGATGCGCCGCGAGGTCCGGGCGACGGCCAACCGGCTGGCCAACTTCGACGACGCCAACCTGCGCCGCTCGGCCCGCGCCGCGGTCGCCGCCGGAGCCAGGGTCCAGCGGGCACTGGAGATCCTCGGGGAGGAGGCCCCGGAGCACCTGGTGATCGCCGGCCGCCTGCGGGTGGAGCACAAGCAGGCGTCCCTGGAGGAGCTCGGCCAGCTTGCCGACCCGCCCCTGACCAAGGACGCCATCGCCGGTCGCATCCGCCGCCTGCTGGCCATGGCCGACAAGCGCGCTCAGGACATCGGCATCCCCAACACCGAGGCCAATCTCACCGTCGACATGCTGGCCCCCTGACGCGCTCCCCGATCAGAAAGGGCGGCGCGCATCAGCATCAGCCGGAACATCGAGTACGGCGCGGCCAGGCCGATCTCGTGGGTCGGATCCCCGTCC
>NZ_JBEXUE010000153.1:0-19867 GCF_040614275.1 Streptosporangium sp. NPDC006013 | reverse complement strand
CGCCCGCCCCCCCCCCCCCCGGGGGCGGCCCCCGCGCCGCCCCCCGGGCCGGCCCCCGCCCCCCCGACCCCGCCCCCAACCCCGCCGCCGGGACCGCCAGCCACGCCCGCTGCCCCGGCGGCGCGACCCCCGACCACAGGGCGACAGGCCAGGCCAGCGCGACGGACAGCAGGCCCGCCAGCAGGCCGATGGCGCCGACCTCACAGAGCACGGTCCCGAACAGTTTCGGCCGCGACCAGCCCAGGCAGGCCAGCACGCCGAGCTCGGACCTCCTGGCCCGCACGGTCGCCGCCGCACCGTTGAGCACGAACAACCCGCAGACGGCCAGGACCAGTACGAACAACACGAGCGACTTGCGGTCGGCGGCGTTCAGGATCCGGTAGGCGACGTTCTTGTTCACCCAGTCCTCCCGGAGGGTCAGCGCGGGGCGCCCGAAGGACCCGGCGGGCAGGTCCACCGTCATCGGCGACGGCGACGAGCCGACCGTGATGTCCACCTTCAGTCCGGTGGCCGCCACGATGTCCCTGGCCACCTGACTGATCCGCTCCCGGCTGACCGGGTCGGGCCCGGTGACACCGTCGACCCGCACCCGTATGACGCTCAGCGGCGCCCGCGCCGCGGGCCGCCCCTCGGTCCTCTCCGCGATCTCCGCCAGCCACTGCAGGCTGGTGAGGAGCAGGGGCGGCGTCTGGAGGTATCCGGCGACGTTGTCGTTGGGCAGCAGAGCCCGGCCGCCGAGGAGCGCGGCGGTCCGGCCGTCGCCCGGCGTGGCGACCGGTGGGTTGTAGGTCTCCATGGGGAGCCGGGTCAGCTCGCTGAAACCGGGCAACCTGGCCGGGTCGAACCGTCCGACGACGCGGGACTTGAGGTCCCCGGTGTAGCGTTTGGAGACCGCCCTGCGGTTCAGCGTGCGGAACTGGGTGTCGGATGCCCCGACCGTCGCGCCCGGGAAGTCCTTGGCCATGCCCGCCACCCCCGAGAACCACGGATCCTTCCAGACACCGGCCCCGTTCCGCACCGGGAGCGCGGCGAGCTCACGCGCTCCCCGCTGCCGGTACTCGACGGGCCCGGATGCCCAGTACCTCGTCAACGGCACGTAGTGCCCGTCCGACAGGTCCGACCACCGGTCGAGCATCGACTCGTAGACCTGTCCGGCGTCGAGGGTGAGACGCCTGACCTCCTCGCCCCGGTTCGCGGTGAGATAGGGCAGGAGCCTCTTGGCCGGCACGCCCTCGGCGACCTTCTCGGCCGCCTCGGCGGGCAGCCGCCGGATCACGACCTCGTCCTGCTGGTCCGCGTAGGGCACCGAGGCCGCGATCAGCGGGATCTCGTTGGGATCGTCCCTGGCCGCCTTCGCCGTGAGGTAACGTCCCTCGACCATCGCCCCCGCCAACCCGGCCAGCCGGGCCTCGGCATCCGGGTCGACGGCCGCGAGCACGAACGGGAACTCCTGGTAGAGCGGCACGCCCGCCTGGCCGGGCTTCAATCCGTTCCAGAAGTATCCGTCACCGTTGCCCAGACCGGTCCGCGTGGACCAGTAGCCGCGGTCGGGGAGCATCCGCTCGGAGGGGAAGGGGCTGGTCCTCGCCGGGTCCTGCGACCAGCCGAGCGAGGTCGCCAACCGGACCCGCCGGCCGCCGGGCAGTTCCTCCTCGGCCGCCTCGACGTACTCGCCCCCGTCCATGACCTCTGTGAAGTCGAGCGTGACGGGGCGGCGGGTGACGTACTCGTACCGGGGCTGCAGGAACGGGATCCGGGTGAGGCCCCGGTCGGTGACCCGGGTGCGCTCCACGCGCAGCATCGTGCGGTCGCCCTCGTGCAGCAGGTCCGTCACGTCGACCCGGACGCTTGCCTTGTGCACGACATGACCGATCATGCCGATCGGGGCGGCGACCTCGACGCCGTTGATCCGCTTGATCTGCTCGTACTGGTCGAAGGTGATCCCCCCGAAGATGCCCGACAGGTAGTTGGCGCGGACCAGCCCCTGCGACCGCTCGATGGCGGTGGCCGAGTTCTCCGGGCGGACCAGGATGTCGTACTGCGCCCGGAAGTTCTCCCCGACGGTGCCGATGATCTCCAGGCGCTGGGTCTCCGCGGTGCCGGTCAGCACGGTGAAGCCCGTCGCCGCGATCACGATGCCGAGCAGCAGCACCAGCGCCCGGCCGATCCGGTGCCGCAGCTGGGACAGCACTAGGCGGATCATCCGAGGCGCCCGATCCGGTCGAGCACGCCCTCGGTGGGCGTCACCCGATCATCGCCGACGATCCTGCCGTCCCGCATCCGGACCACCCGGTCACAGGCCGCCGCCACCTCGGGATTGTGCGTGGCGACCAGCATGGTCATGCCGTACTCCTCCCGGACCGACAGCAGCAGGTCGACGATCTCCTGGCCGGTGACGCTGTCGAGGTTGCCGGTGGGCTCGTCCGCCAGGAGCAGGGGCGGGTGGGCGATCAGCGCCCGGGCGATCGCCACCCGCTGCAACTGCCCGCCGGAGAGCTCGCCGGGCAGCGCCCGCTCCCGGTCGGCCAGCCCGACCGCGGCGAGCAGCTCCCTGGCGCGGGCCCGGCGGTCGAAGCCCACCCTGCGCGGCAGCACGGGGGCGAGCACGTTGTCCAGCAGGCTCAGCGCCGGGAGCAGGTGGAAGCGCTGGAAGACGAAGCCCACCGCGCGCCGGTGCCGGTCGAGACCCCGGCGCCCGAGATCGTCGACGCGCTTCCCTCCGACGTGGATCTCGCCCCCGTCGGGGAGATCCATCGCACCGACGAGATGGAGGAGCGTGGACTTGCCCGCTCCCGAGGGCCCGGTGAACGCGACCGCCTGACCGGCCTCGACCTCCAGGCCGACCTCGTCGAGTGCCCTGGTGGAGCCATGGACGCGGCTGACGCCTCGCAGGCTGACTTCAACGCTCATGGCCGATACATTGTCACAATGTACGAGGGTCCGTGAAGCTCCTATCTTGTGACAATGTAGGAATCATGCCACTTAGCCATGCCGTGCTCACCCTGCTGGCCGACGGGCCCAGCCACGGCTACGAACTCAAGGCCCGGTTCGAGGCGGCGGTCGGCCCCCAGTGGGGCGGCCTCAACATCGGGCACCTGTACCAGATCCTGGACCGGCTGGTCAGGGACGGCCACGTGACCCGCAGCCACGTGACCCAGAGCGACCGCCCGGACAAGACGCTGTACCGGCTGACCGAGAGCGGCGCCGGTGAGCTGCGGGATTGGGCGGGCGCTCCCTGGGTCCGCTCGTCGGGGTTCCGGGACGAACTGTTCCTCAAGCTGCTCGCGGCCACCCGGCTGGGCACGGACGCACTCGGCTCGTTCGTGTCCGCTCAGCGCCAGGCCTACCTCTCGGACCTGGCGGCGCTGACACGCCTGCGCCGCGAACAGGACGACCCTCTGGTGTCCCTGCTCATCGACGCGGCCATCGCGCACACCAGAGCCGACCTGCAGATCGTCGACGGCGCCGAGGAGCGCCTGGCGGCGATGGCCACCGCCGGCGCGGACGTGCACGCCGTAAGGCCCGAGGGCGATGGTCTCCGGGCACTGGGCGAGGGGGCCTGATCCCGGCCGGCAGGCGCGAGGGGATTTCGCTCGGCCGGTGCGGGCGGTTAGGCTGGCCTGCGACACCGATGAACCCCGCGCGGGAGAGTGTCCTGACATCCAGGCCAGGACCCCTGAAGGAGCAAGCCCTCCCCGCGAACCTCTCAAGGCAAAGGACCGTGCGGGTAGGTGCCTCTGGAAAGCAGGTCCCACGACCTCGCCGAAGGTGAAAGTCCGGCAAAACCCGGATGAAACTCTCAGGCACCAATGACAGAGGGGGAGGATGATCTCATCTGTCCCTTGTCTGAGGTGCGAACATGTCCCGACCTACGCCGCTGCGCGGCGTGCACGAGTCCCTCGGCGCGACGCTGACCGACTTCGCGGGCTGGCTGATGCCGCTCCGCTACGGCAGCGAGTCCGCCGAGCACAACGCGGTCCGCCAGGCGGCCGGCCTGTTCGACCTCTCCCACATGGGTGAGATCTTCGTGACCGGCCCGCAGGCCGCCGAGGCCCTCGACTACGCGCTGGTCGGCCACCTCTCCGCGCTGGCGCCCGGCCGCGCCCGCTACACGATGATCGTCGACGCCGGGGGCGGTGTGCTGGACGACCTGATCGTCTACCGGCTGGCCCCCGAAGAGTTCATGGTCGTCGCCAACGCCTCCAACTACCCCCGGGTGGCCGCCGAGCTGACCGAGCGCGCCAAGGACTTCGACGCCGCGGTGCGGGACCGCTCCGAGGAGTACGCGCTGGTCGCCGTCCAGGGGCCGCGCTCGGTGGAGATCCTGAGCACTCTCACCGACGCCGACCTGGACGGGCTCGGGTACTACGCGGGCCTGCCCGCCGTGGTGGCCGGACACGAGGTCCTCGTCGCCCGCACCGGATACACCGGCGAGGACGGCTTCGAGCTGTTCGTCGCGGCCTCGGCGGCGGAACCCCTCTGGACCGCCCTCACCGAGGCGGGCGCGCCGCACGGGCTGGTCCCCGCCGGCCTGTCCGCGCGCGACACCCTCCGCCTGGAGGCGGGCATGCCGCTCTACGGCAACGAACTCTCCGCGGACCTCACTCCGTTCGACGCCGGGCTCGGCCGTGTGGTGAGGTTTGACAAGCCGGGCGACTTCGTCGGCCGGGCCGCCCTCGAACCGCTCAGGGACGTCCCACCGGCCCGTCGTCTGGTCGGCCTGGTCGCGAGCGGCCGCAGGGTGCCCCGGCACGGGTATCCGGTGGTGGTCGCCGATGACGGCACGGTCGCCGGGGAGGTCACCAGCGGGGCGCCCTCCCAGACACTGGGCAGGCCCATCGCCATGGCCTACGTGGACAGCGGCCTGTCGTCGGGGCTGGCCGTCGACATCCGGGGCAGCCGCGAGCCGGTCGAGGTCGTCGAACTGCCTTTCTACAGGAGGAAAAAATGAGCAGCATTCCCGAGGACCTGCGCTACACCAAGGAACACGAGTGGATCGGCGGCGTCGACGACGGCCTGACCCTCACCGTGGGCATCACCGCCTACGCCGCCGAGGCGCTGGGCGACGTGGTCTACGTGCAGGTACCCGAGGTCGGCGCGTCGATCGCCACCGGTGACGCCGTCGGCGAGGTCGAGTCGACCAAGTCGGTGAGTGACATCTTCGCGCCGGTCACCGGCGAGGTCATGGAGGTCAACCAGGCGGTCGTGGACGACCCCTCGCTGGTCAACAGCGACTCCTACGGCGACGGCTGGCTGTTCCGGGTACGTCTTGAGGGCTCCGCCGACGACCTGCTGTCGCCGGAGGAGTACACCGCGCTCACCTCGGGTGAGTCATAAGTTCGACGCCTCGCGTCACGGTCACGCGCGTCCCCGGGCGCGCGTGACCGTCCACGCTGGAAGGATTCAGATGACGATCAGTGTCTTCGATCTCTTCAAGATCGGAATCGGCCCGTCCAGCTCGCACACCGGCGGCCCGATGGCCGCCGCCCACAGGTTCGCCCGGGGCCTGCACCGGGACGGGCTGCTGGAGAAGACCGCGCGGGTGAGCGCCATCCTGTACGGCTCGCTCGGGCTGACCGGCAAGGGCCACGGCAGCGACAAGGCGGTGCTGCTCGGCCTGTCGGGCGAGAAACCCGAGCTGGTCGACGTCGACACGGTCGACGAGCGACTGGCCGCCATGCGCGCCTCGGGCACCGTCCGCCTGTACGGCTCCCACGAGATCCCCTTCGTCATCGGCGAGGACCTCGTCTTCGAACGCAAGATCTCGCTCCCCCACCACCCCAACGGCATGCGCTTCACCGCCCTGTCGGAGTCCGGCGAGACGCTGCGCGAGAAGGTCTACTACTCGGTGGGCGGCGGCTTCGTCGTCGACGAGAACGCCACCGGCGCCGACCGGATCAAACCCGACGACACGGTCCTGCCGTACCCCTTCACCACGGCCGCGGAGCTGCTCGCCCAGTGCGCGGAGACCGGGCTGTCGATCTCCGGGCTGATGCTGGAGAACGAACGGGCGTTCGGCCGCACCGAGGCCGAGATCCGCGCCCAGTTGCTCGTCCTGTGGCAGGTCATGAGCGAGTGCGTGCGACGGGGCATCGGCAAGGAGGGCGTGCTGCCCGGCGGCCTGAAGGTCCGCCGCCGCGCCCACCAGCTCCACCGGCAGCTGCGGAGCGAGCCGGGAGAGAAGGACTCGCTGCAGACGATGGACTGGGTCTCGCTGTTCGCCCTCGCGGTCAACGAGGAGAACGCCGCCGGCGGCCGGATCGTCACCGCGCCCACCAACGGCGCCGCGGGCATCATCCCCGCCGTGCTCACCTACTACGACCGCTTCGTCCGCGAATCCGATGACGAGGGGGTGATCCGCTTCCTGCTGACCGCGGGGGCGATCGGCGTGCTGTTCAAGGAGAACGCCTCCATCTCCGGGGCCGAGGTGGGCTGCCAGGGTGAGGTCGGCTCCGCCTGCTCGATGGCCGCCGCCGGGCTCACCGAGGTGATGGGCGGCACCCCCGAGCAGGTCGAGAACGCCGCCGAGATCGGCATCGAGCACAACCTGGGGCTGACCTGCGACCCGATCGGCGGCCTGGTGCAGATCCCGTGCATCGAGCGCAACGCCGTCGCCTCGATCAAGGCCATCGCCGCGGCCAGGATCGCGCTGCGCGGCGACGGCCGCCACTTCGTCTCGCTGGACAAGGCCATCAAGACGATGCGCGACACCGGCCGCGACATGCTCGACAAGTACAAGGAGACCAGCCGCGGCGGGCTCGCGGTGAACGTCATCGAGTGCTGAACGCCTCCCCGGATACGCGCTTCAGATGAGGAACGCCGCATAGAACTCGATCACCACCAAATTTCGCATCACATATGGGCCCCTCCCATCCCGCGCCTATGCTGGGTGGCCATGTCCGCGGGACTCGGGAGGTCGTGGTGGTAACGGGAACGCACCCGGCGGACCGTGCCTCGCGGGTGCTCCGTTTCTTCGGGGCACACTGGCTCTTCATCACCGCCCTGCTGGCCGGCGGCTGCCTGCGCGCCCTGGCCGTGCTCGGCTACCGGCCCGCCCTGTGGTTCTGGGCCGACTCCTTCGTCTACCTGAACGCCGGGCTCGACCCTCGCCCCCTGGAGTCCCGTCCTGCGGGCTACTCGCTGTTCCTGTGGATCCTCAAGCCGCTGGCCAGCGTCCAGGCCGTGGTCGTCGTCCAGCACCTGCTCGGGCTGGCCGTGGCGCTCTGCGTCTACCTGCTGCTGCGCAGGCTGGGCCGCCTGCCGGGATGGGGCGCGACGCTCGCC
The DNA here is from genome assembly GCF_040614275.1 of Streptosporangium sp. NPDC006013. Classification (NCBI taxonomy): domain Bacteria; kingdom Bacillati; phylum Actinomycetota; class Actinomycetes; order Streptosporangiales; family Streptosporangiaceae; genus Streptosporangium; species Streptosporangium sp. NPDC006013. Next base: position 12,583 of record NZ_JBEXUE010000153.1, on the reverse strand, counting down.
GCGCTGCCGGTGCTGCTGGACGCCCACCAGGTCCAGCTCGAACACCTCGTCATGGCGGACCTGCTCTTCCAGTTCCTGGCGGTGCTGGCGGTCACCCTGCTGCTGTGGCGGCAACGCCCGGCCGCCTGGGTCGCGGCGCTGGCCGGCCTGCTGCTGGCCGCCGCGACGGTCACCCGGACCATCGGGCTGCCGCTGATCGCCGTGGCGCTGGTCTGCCTGGTGATCCGCCGGGCCGGGTGGCGGGCGGTCGTCTCCGCGACCCTGACCGCCGCCATCGGCCTGGGCTCGTACGCCGCCTGGTTCGAATCCGAGCACGGCAGCTACGCGCTGACCCGGGGCAGCACCTTCCTGTGGGCACGGACGATGACCTTCGCCGACTGCGCCAGGATCCAGCCGACCGGCCCCGAGACGGCCCTGTGCCCCGTCGAACCGGTGGGACAGCGCGCGGCGCCGCCGGTCTACATCTGGGACGGCGCCTCACCGCTGAACAAGGTCAAGGGCAGCTGGGCCGAGCGCGACGCGCTCGCCGGCGCCTTCGCCACCCAGGCCATCAAGGCCCAGCCGCTGGACTTCCTGCGGGCGGGCCTCGACGACGCGGTCCACATCTTCGACTGGACCCGGCGCGTCTACCCGACCCCCGGACCGCAGAGCGCCTACATATTCCCCGACACGCTGCGCCCCTTCCCCACCGGGGCCGCCTCGCAGGGGAAGACCGCCGAGCAACTGACCGTGGCCTACCAGGGCGCCTCGGGAGCGCCGACGATGGCCGAGCCGTACGCGGGCTGGTTGCGCGGCTACCAGGAGTACGGCTTCGTGCGCGGCCCGTTCCTCGCGGTGATCTGCCTGATCGGCCTGGTCGGCGTGCTGATGCGGCTGCGGCGGCTCGGCGGCGCGGTGCTGCTGCCCTGGGCCGCGGGGACCATGCTGCTGATCCTGCCGCCCTTCATCGCGGCCTTCGACCACCGCTACGTGGTGCCCGCGCTCCCGCTGCTCTGCCTGGCCGCCGGGCTGGCCTTCGGCGTCCGGCACCAGGAGAGTGCCTCCGAGGAACCGGCGGAGCAGGAACCGGACTTCGAACCGGACTCCGAACCGGACTACGGCAGGGCCGTCGAGCGGCCGGTGTACGCGAGCCCCGTCGCGGAGCCGGCGTACGACAGGTCAGCGGCGGCGGACGTGCAGACGAACCATCGCGCCGAGTTCTACCTCCCCGAGAGCCCGTCTGACCTTCCCCACCGCGTCCTTGTTCAGCCGCGCCACGAGCCTGCCGACATCGGTCCCCGGCGCGCAGCCCACACTGATTCGCAACCGCTCGTGCCTTACGTACCTGACCCGAATCCGGACGAGCCCTTCGACTTCTTTAAGGGCAACAGCGAGCATGGCGGTCCCCGTTCCGGTCCGCCCGCCCCACCGTCCCCAGCCCAGGGCGTGTAGCAGCCACCGCACCGCCAGCAGCGCGAGCACCACCAGCAGCAGCGCGACCAGCCAGCCCAGCCACGGATGCGCGGCCAGCCACCCGGGGAACCCCCCGCGCACGAGCCTGGCCCCGGGCGGCTGACCGGGCAGGTCGCCACGTCCCCGCAGGAAGGCGTAGAGACCGGTGCAGACCAGCACCGCGCCGGTGACGGCCAGGCCGATCCGGTTGCCGAGATACGGTCTCATCTGACCCTCCGCCTGCGCAGCCGCACCACGACGTCGCCCGCGCACATCGCGCCCAGGCCCGCCATCCGGTCGCCCACCGCCGCGCCCACCCCGCGCAGCACCGGCCCGGTCCGCTCGGCCTCGGTGAACACGGTGACCTCGACGATCCGCGACGCGAGCCGGACCCGTGCCCCGCTCACCTCCTCCACCGACGCCGCCGCCTCCCCCAGCGTGCGGCAGAGCCCGGACCTGGTGATCCCGATCACCATGTGCGGATCTCCCGACTCCAGCGGCACCAGCCTGGGTCGTCCCGGCAGGGCCGCGAGCCCGAGCATCAGCAGGCCCGCCGCCATGGCGAGCACCGCCATGGCGAACACGACGGGGTCCGACCAGCTCCACGAGCCGGCCCCGTTGACGAGCCGCCGGTAGGGCATTCGCGCGACGGGCGACTCCATCAGCAGGCCCACGGTCACCGAGGCCGAGACCGACAGCACGACGGACGCCACCAGCGCCGCCGGCACGCCCGCCGGGGTCCTCCCCGGCCGAAGCAGCCGCACCGACCTGCGGCGGACCTCCTGAAACTGCTCGGCCGCCCTGCCTCCCGCGCTCCCGGTGCTCCCCGAGCCCGCCAGGACGTCCTGGAGAGTAGTCGTCATTCGGTCAGGTGTACGCGTTCCGGCGGGGTCGAGGCCGGGATCAACCGCCCTCTTGCGCGATCTTGGGACCCTCCTGGCGGGAGCATTGAGCACCCCTCCAGCAACATGAACACTACTCATATTCTTTCGAGCCGGGTTATCCTGCGAACATGGACGACCTCCAGCGCTACAACCGGGCCACCGCACACCTGGATCCCCCCTTCGCCGTCCTCGACCTGCCCGCCCTGCGCGCCAACGCCGAGGGAATGCTCCACCGGGCTCACGGCAAGCCGATCAGGGTCGCGAGCAAGTCCATCAGGTCCCGGGCCGTGCTCGAACGAATCCTCGCCATGGACGGCTTCACCGGGATCATGGCCTTCACCCTCCCCGAGGCCCTCTGGCTGGTCTCCACCGGGATGCGGAACGTGCTCGTCGCCTACCCCACGGTGGACCGCGCCGCGCTCACCGAGCTGGCCGCCGAACCACTCGCCGCACGGGAAATCACCATCATGGTGGACCGGATCGACCACCTCGACCTCGTCGACTCCGCCGTCGCCGGCGTCCACGACCGCCAGGAGATCCGGCTCTGCCTCGACATCGACGCGGGCTACCTCGCCTTCGGCGGCCGGTTCCGGGCGGGCGTCCGCCGCTCCCCCATCCGCGAGAGCGACCAGGCCGCCGACCTGGCCACCCAGATCGCCAAACGCCCCGGATTCCGCCTCGTGGGCGTGATGGCGTACGAGGCGCAGATCGCCGGGGTCGGCGACGACCCCCCCGGCAAGCCCGCCCTCACCCGGGCCATCCGCCTGATGCAGACCCGCTCCCAGCGCGAGCTGATCACCCGCAGGGGCCGGATCGTCCAGGCCGTCCGCCAGATCACCGACCTGGAGTTCGTCAACGGCGGCGGCACCGGCAGCATCGAGAAGACCGCCAGGGAAAGAGCCATCACCGAGATCGCCGCCGGATCCGGCTTCTTCCACCCCCGCCTGTTCGACTTCTACCGGGGCTTCGGCGGCCACCCCGCCGCCCTCTTCGCCCTGCCCGTCGTACGCCGCCCCGCACCCGGCGTCGTCACGGTCCTCGGCGGTGGCTACCCGGCCTCCGGCGCCCCCGGCGCCGACCGCCTGCCCCAGCCCTACCTGCCGTGCGGGCTGCGATACGACCCCAACGAGGGAGCCGGCGAGGTCCAGACCCCCCTGGTCGGACAGGCCGCCGAGGACCTGCGCACCGGCGACCGGGTCTGGTTCAGGCACGCCAAGGCCGGCGAGCTCTGCGAGCGCTTCGCCGGCCTGCACCTGATCGACGGGGACAGGGTCGTGGACGAGGTCCCCACCTACCGGGGCGAGGGCCGCACCTTCCTCTGACCCGCCACCCGTACACGCGGAGCGGACACCTCGCCCACCGGCGGGTGCCCGCTCGTGTCTCATCCCCCACCCTCCGGCCCCGGAAGCCCGCGCTGCCCCGCGCCCGGAGAGGCCCCCGTACGGGGCTCAGCGGAAACCTCTAGAAGCCCAGATCGAGCTCGTACCACCTGCTGCACTTGTAGGTGGACCAACCCCGGTAGCTGATCTGGCAGGTCTTCACCCGCACCTCGCTGACATCGTGCGCCGTGACGCGGAAGTACTTGGTGTCGTCATAGCCGCACTGCTTCACTCGCTTGATGACATTCCAGTCCTCGTCATCGGACGAGGCGGCCTGCACCTCGAAGTAGGCACACCGCCCGCCCCGGGCCAGCGAACGCCGGTCACCGTCGTACAGCCCGCCCCGCAGCACGAACGTGTTCTCGTCCTCGTCGTCGCCCTCGACCGAGTATTCGGCCTCGACCGTGGCCAGCCCGTTCCTGGACTCCTGGTCGAAGCTGTCGTCGAAGTCACGCGCGGCCGACGCCGGCGCCGACGCCGCGAAGGCGGCCGGAGCCACCGTCAGCATGAGACCGGTGGTCGCCGCCACCGCGACCGCAGCGCGAATGATGCTTTTCACGGATTTACCCTCCCTTTTCCTTGCTCGCAATATTCCGCGAGCAAGGAAAAGGGCACATGAGTAAACCCCTACTCAATTCGGGGCCGCCGATCACCGGCGACGGCGCCGCCACAACATGATCACCGCACTGACCGCCAGCACCGCACCCACACCGATCAGGATCGGCGCCAGCTCAGGCCGATCGTCCGCCCACAGGTCCTCAGGCTCGCCCTCGGCCCTGACCGGCCTCGGCCCCGCCACACCGCCCACCAGATCACCCACCTGGGCGACAAAATGCTCGGCATTCGCCCTGACCTTCGCCACGCCACGCTCCGCGACCCGCTTGGGGTTCACCCGGTCCGCGATGGCGTCCACCGTCTGGGCCAACTCCGCGCGCGTGCGCTCGATCTGCCGCTCCAACTCCGCGGGATCGGTGTCCGCCATGGCTCTCCTCCCCTACTCCTTGACATCGATCAGTCTGTCAGGTCCGGCCTACCCACGGCACTTCGGACAGGCCGGTAAGTTGACCTGGGAACCATTCCTCGGAGGGACATCATGAAACTCGAGCCGGGCGACGCCGCCCCGGACTTCACGCTTCCGGCCGCCGACGGCACCACCGTGTCGCTTGAGCAGTACCGCGGCAGGCGCGTCATCCTCTACTTCTACCCCGCCGCGATGACCCCGGGCTGCACCAAACAGGCCTGCGACTTCCGCGACAGCCTGGCCTCGCTCGGCTCGGCCGGCCTCGCCGTGCTCGGCGTCTCGAAGGACACCCCCGCCAAGCTCGCCAAGTTCGTCGAGCGCGACGCCCTGACCTTTCCGCTCCTGTCCGACCCCGCGCTGGAGGTCCACAAGGCCTACGACGCCTACGGGGAGAAGATGATGTACGGCAAGACGACGGTCGGGGTCATCCGCTCCACCTTTGTCATCGACGCCGACGGCAAGATCGAGAAAGCTCTCTACAACGTGAAGGCGACCGGCCACGTGGCCCGGCTCCGCCGCGAACTCGGCGTCGATTAAATCCCTTTTTTAGCCATTTATCATGACGTGGGCACGCGTCGAGAATTGTCACACCCGTTACCTAGACTTGACGCGTGCCCGTCAAATACAAATACACCCCCGAAATGCTGGCGGAGGCCGCGGCCGACTCCCTCAGCATCGCCGACGTCCTCCGCCGCCTCGGCATCACCATCGCGGGCGGCAATTACACCCACATCAGCCGCCAGCTGAAGCGCTTCGGAATCGACACGTCACACTTTCGCAGGGTCTCCCCCAACAGAGGGAAGCCCTCACCACGACGCAGTCGCCCGGAACAGGTTCTCGCCATACGGTCGGAGGGCAGCCCGCGCTCGAACCCCGGGCAGCTCAGGCGCAGCTTGATCGAGATCGGGATGCCATACCGCTGCGCGGGCTGTAGGATCGAGGGCGCCTGGCAAGGTCAGGCATTGATACTGCACGTTGACCACATCAATGGCAACTGGCTGGACAACAGAAAAGAAAACCTGCGCTTTCTCTGCCCCAATTGCCATTCACAGACAGAGAATTTCGCAGGCAAGAATAGGGGTCGTAGCCCAACGGCAGAGGCAACGGTTTTAGGTACCGTCCAGAGCGGGTTCAAATCCCGTCGACCCCACAAAACAATTCAAAGCCAACCGGTCGACATGAAGTCGATAGACACCAGCATAACAATATCGGCCCAGGATTCATTCTTCATAGAATATTGCCGGACCGAAAGACGCTTCGCGTCGAGATCTGCGGTCATACGCAGATCCATTCAATTACTGCGCGAATCCGTCCTCGCGGAAGACCGTGCCGCCGCGTCCGGTGTGGCGGGTGAGGCCGGGGATGCAAGTTCGGGTGGCTTCGGTGAGTCACCCGCGTGAGCTCCGGTCGACCGCTCGTGGAACCGGCGTCGCCCGGAACGGCGCGATGTCCACCGCTGGACGGGAAAACCCTGTGGACCCGCGCGGGTAAGCGGGTGATTCGGGTGAGATCACCGAAGCATCCGAGCGGGCGCGGAGCGGTATCCGGTGTGGCGGTTCTATCCGGTGTGGCGGGGGAACGGGGAAAAACGTCAGGTCGCGCGGCGTGATCTAAATGCCGCGCGACCCAGCGTCGTTGTGACTGATCATCACAAACTGTCTCCCTTTACTCACCCCGGAGGGTGCTCCCATAAACCATGGTGCCGCAGGGGCCGTAAAGGCTCTGTAAGTCGTGCCGGATGTGCGACCTGGGTCGTACATCGGGCTCCCCCTTCAGGGGGAAGGGCGGTGATCTGCGTATACGTATCGTGGTGGTGTGTTCGGCAGATTACGCGCCTGGAGCAGGCGCCATCCCGGGATTACGGACGCGCTGTGGCTGAGCCCGTTCCTGCTGGTCTCGGTGCTCAATATCTGGGCCGTCGGGACGGGTGACCTGGTGGCGTTGGGGGCGACGAGGCTTGGGGCGTGGGGGTTCGCGGGGCTGGGGTTGTTGCTGTTCGTGCCGCTGCTCTGGTTGCGGCAGCGTCCCGTCACGGTCTTCGTGATCATCTCGCTGACCTGTTTCCTGCAGTGGCTTCTCGGTGTGCAGCCCTTGTTCTTCAATGTCTCGGTGCTCGTCGCCATGTACGGTGTGGCATCGCGGCGCCCGCTGCGCTGGGCGGTCGGCGCGGGTCTGGTGGTGGAGCTGGGGCTGGCTCTGGCGTTCGCGCGGTTGGCGCCGGAACTCGAGGTGAGTCCCTTCGCCACGGCCTCGGCGTTCGCGGTGGCGATCTGGATCGCGGGGATCTACGCGAACACCCGTCGCCGCTATCTGGAGGGGTTGGAGGAGCGGGCCGAGCGGGCGGAGCGGGAGCGTGATCAGCAGGCCCGGTTGGCGGCGGCGGCGGAGCGGGCTCGGATCGCCCGTGAGCTGCACGATGTGGTCGCGCACAATGTGAGCGTGATGATCGTTCAGGCGGACGGGGCGGGTTATGCGATCGAGCATGATCCGGAGCAGGCGCGTCAGGCGATGCGGGCGGTCTCGGCGACGGGGCGCGGGGCGCTGGCGGAGATGCGGCGGATGGTGGGTGTGTTGCGGGCCGATGGTGTGCAGGAGGAGTACGCTCCGCAGCCGAGCCTGTCGCAGTTGGACGATCTGGTGGCGCGGGTGCGTGCGTCCGGGCTGCCGGTGGAGTTTCGGGTGCTCGGGGTGCCGCGGAAGCTTCCTGAGGGGGAGCAGTTGACCGTCTATCGGATCGTGCAGGAGGCGCTCACCAATACTCTCAAGCACGGCGGTCCGGAGAGCAGGGCCGTGGTGGAGATGGAGTACGGCGTGCGGGAGTTGCTGTTGCGGGTGACCGACGACGGTCGTGGTGCCGCGGCGGCGCAGCATGAGGGCGGGCACGGCCTGGTCGGCATGCGGGAGCGGGTCGCACTGTTCGGTGGGAGTGTGGAGGCGAGGCCCGGTCCCGGTGGCGGTTTCCGGGTGGTGGCGCGGCTGCCGATCGGTGAGGCCGGGACGGGTCGGGCGGCTTGAGAGTGGGTGTCCGGGGCGGGTGTGGTGGCGATCGGGTGCGTTCGGTGGAGAACGGTCGGGCGTGTCCCGTGGAGAGCAGGACGGGTGTGGGGCGGTGAGTGACCGGGTGATTCGGGTGATGCTGGTCGACGATCAGGAGTTGCTGCGTACCGGGTTCCGGATGGTGCTCGGTGCCCATCCCGGTATCGAGGTCGTCGCGGAGGCGGGCAATGGGGCCGCCGCGGTGGAGGCGGTGCGGGCGGTCGAGGTCGACGTGGTGCTGATGGATGTGCGGATGCCGGTCATGGACGGGGTGGAGGCGACGCGGTTGATCTGTTCGGTGGCCGGGGGGCCTCGGGTGCTGATCCTGACCACGTTCGATCTGGACGAGTACGCGTTCGCGGCGTTGAAAGCGGGTGCGTCGGGGTTCCTGTTGAAGGATGTGCCGCCCGCCGATCTGGTGAGTGCGATCCATTCGGTGCACAGCGGGGACGCGGTGGTGGCGCCGAGCACGACGCGGCGGTTGCTGGAGCGGTTCACGGTGCATCTTCCCTCGGCGGGGGTGGCCGAGCCGGCCGCGCTGCCGGGGTTGACGGCGCGGGAGCGTGAGGTGCTGGTGCTGGTGGCGAGGGGGTTGTCGAACATGGAGATCGCCGGTCGGCTGGAGTTGGCGGAGGCGACCGTCAAGACGCATCTGGGCCGGGTGCTGGCCAAGCTGGGCCTGCGGGATCGGGCACAGGTCGTTGTGTATGCCTATGAATCCGGGCTCGTAACTCCACATTCGGCCGATTAGCATCGTCGTATGACGGATCTCCAGGGTCGGCTCCGCGCGTCACACGCCGACCGTGACGCGGTCATCGAGCAGTTACGCGTGGCCGCGGGAGACGGGCGGCTCACGCTGGAGGAGCTGGAGGAGCGGATCGAGCAGGCGCAGTCCGCCAGGACGTACGACGACCTGAGTGCGCTGACCTCGGATCTGCCGGGAAACTCGTCGCCTGCCGTACCGGGTGGCAGCGGGGTTCTGGAGCTTCGGACGAAGCACGGATTGGCGCAGCGGACGGGTCACTGGGTGGTGCCCGCGCACATCGTGGCGAGTTGCGCTTCGGGCAGGGTGAAGATCGACTTCACCGGGGCGGTGTGCTCGCACCGTGAGGTGCTGCTGGAGGCGACCTGCGGGATGGGGGAGATCCGGGTGATCGTGCCGCGCGGGTGGACCGTGTGGGTCGACACGCTGACGACGAACATGGGCACGATCAGCAACAAGGCCACCGATCCGAGCCTTCCGGACGCGCCGACGCTGCGCGTCACCGGTACGGTCGGCCTGGGCAGATTCAAGATCAGATACCCGCGGAAGTGACCTCCGGCGTGGGCGGGCCCCGATGGCAGTGAGGCTCGGGCACGCGTGAGGCCCCGGTCATCTCGGCCGAATGGCCGAGGTCGTACTACGACGGAGGTGGCGCATGTCCCCCTCTGGACGCCCTCCGCCGCACCGCAGGTCAGGCCTAAAGCCTGATGGATCCCACTTTCCCCATCAATAGCGTTTGGTGCGTCATAACGCCATACGTTGTTGAGGAGAACTGCCGTGACCATCACCGGAGAGGTCGGCGCGTGGGGCGCGCGTGGAAAAGGCGCGGAGCCGGCCGTGACGGCCAGGGGTCTCACGAAGGTGTACGGCCGGGGGGACACCGCCGTGCACGCGTTGCGCGGCGTGGACGTCTCGTTCTCGTCCGGCGCCTTCACCGCGATCATGGGGCCCTCGGGGTCGGGCAAGTCCACGCTGATGCACTGTCTGGCCGGGCTGGACACGGTGAGCGGCGGGCAGGTGCGCATCGGGGACGTGGAGCTCACCGGTCTCAACGACAGGCAGCTCACCCTGCTCCGCCGCGAGCGGATCGGCTTCGTCTTCCAGGCGTTCAACCTGCTGCCGACGCTGACCGCCGAGCAGAACATCCGGCTCCCGCTGGAGATCGCCGGGCGGCTGGCCGACCCGGAGCTGTTCGACCTGGTCGTGGCGACCGTGGGGCTGCGCGACCGGCTGGGGCACAAGCCCGCCGAGCTGTCCGGCGGCCAGCAGCAGCGGGTCGCGGTCGCCCGCGCCCTGATCAGCGGGCCGCAGGTCATCTTCGCCGACGAGCCCACCGGCAACCTGGACTCGCGGAGCGGTGCCGAGGTGCTGTCGTTCCTGCGTACGTCGGTGCGTGAGCTCGACCAGACGATCGTGATGGTCACCCATGACCCGGTGGCGGCCTCCTACGCCGACCGGGTGGTCTTCCTCCGTGACGGCCTGCTGGTCAGTGAGCTGGTGGGGCCGACGCCGCAGTCGGTGCTGGACACGCTGATGAAGCTGGAGGCGTGAGGTGCTGAGGACGACGCTGGCCGGGTTGCGCGCGCACCGGCTACGCCTGATGCTGACGTCGCTGGCGATCGCGCTGGGGGTGGGCTTCATCGCGGGGACGTTCGTACTGACCGACACCATCGAGGCGGGTTTCACCCAGAAGTTCGCGGCGGCGGCCGACCGGATCGACGTCGCAGTACTCCCGCTGCCGGACAAGGGCGGTGAGGCGCCGGTCGTCTCCGACGCGACCCTGGAGAGGATCCGCGCCACGGAAGGTGTCGCCGACGCCCAGGGGCTGGTGCGGGGCACGTCCGCCCTGATCGGCAAGGACGGCAAGGCGGCCGGTGACTATCCCACGGTGGGGATCTCCCTGCCCGAGGGCGCGCTGAACCGTACCTCGATCGTCAGCGGCGCGGCGCCGAGGACCGCGAAGGAGGCGGTGCTCGACGAGGGAACGGCCAGGACTCGTGGTTTCAAGGTCGGCGACACCATCGCGGTGCTCGACTCGGAGAACGTCAGGCACGAGTTCACCCTGGTGGGCCTGTTCGACATCGGCCTGGACCAGGAGATCGGGTACAGCGGCGCGGTCGGCTACACCACCGGCACGGCCAGGGAGATGACCGGGCAGCAGGGGTTCCGGGAGGTCGACGTCGCCGCCGCCGAGGGTGTCTCCCAGGAGACGCTGCGCGCTTCGGTCGCGGCGGTCGTGGGAGCGGGTCACCAGGTCAAGACCGGTGAGCGGTACGCGGCGGACCTGGCCAAGGCCAACGGTGCCAGCAGCGAGTTCCTCACCCTGGGTCTGCTGCTGTTCGGCGTGGTGGCGATGTTCGTGGCCGCGCTGGTCATCTACAACACCTTCAACATCCTGGTGGCCCAGCGGACCCGTGAGATGGCGCTGCTGCGCTGTATCGGGGCGACGCGCGGGCAGGTCTTCGGCTCGATCGTGCTGGAGTCGGCGGTGGTCGGCCTGCTGTCGTCGGTGCTGGGCCTGCTGCTCGGCTACGGGATGGGGGCGGGAGCGCTGGCCGTGCTCACCGCGGTCGGCGCGCCGCTGCCGTCGGTCGCGGCCTCCCTGACGCCTCGTACGATCGTCCTGGGCCTGGTCATCGGCCTGACCGTCACGGTCGGCGCGGCTCTGTTGCCCGCCAGGTCGGCGACGCGGGTGGCGCCGATCGCGGCGCTGCGCTCGCAGGCCGAGGAGCAGACCTTCAGGGCCGGCCTGGTACGGATGATCTTCGCGGCGCTTTTCCTGGTCTCGGGCGCGGGGATCACCGCGGCGGGCATGGCCATGAAGCCCGGCGAGACCGCGCTCGTCGTGGTCATGGCCGGTTGCTCGCTCGTCTTCCTGGCGGTGCTGACCCTCGGCCCGGTGATCGTGAAGCCGCTGTCCGCCTTCGCGGGCTGGGTTCCGGCCAGGCTCTTCGGGGTGCCGGGCAGGCTGGCCGTGGACAACTCCCGGCGTAACCCGAAGCGGTCGGCGACCACCACGGTGGCGCTCACCGTGGGCGTGACGCTGATGACCGTCATCTCCGTCCTCACCGGCACCATCCGGGTGACCTACGCCCATCAGCTCGACGAGCAGTTCCCGATCGACTACCTGGTGCAGAGCCAGGATCGCAGCTCGGAGCTGCCCCGGGCGATCGCCGAGGACCTGCGGACCAGGCCCGAGCTGACCGCGGTCGTCGCGTTCCGGTCAAGCACCGCCAGGCTCGCGACCGGGGACGAGAAATACGAGGTGGGCACGTTCACCCCGGCTCCGGGTTTCGTCCCGAAGCTGGACGCGGGCTCGGTCGGCCGGCTCGTGCCGGGTACGGCGCTGGTCGCGGACCACGTCGCCGAGCGGCTCAAGGTCGGGGTCGGTGACCGGGTCACCGTGCGGACGGCGAAGGCGGGTGCGGTCGAGCTGTCGATCGTGGGCGTCTCCAACCGGGAGTCGGGCCTTTCCGGTGTGACGGTGCCGGAGCGGGAGTTCGACCGCTACTTCGGCGAGGTGGGCGACAGCCGGGTGATCGTCAACCACTCCGACGGCGTGGATGCCGACCGGGCGCTGCTGGCCGTCGAGGCGGCGACGCGGCCGTACCCGACGGCGAAGGTCGCCAGCTCGACGGAGGTACGGGGCGAGTTCGACGAGGCGCTCGACATGATGCTGATGATCATCACGGGGCTGCTCGGCCTGGCGGTGCTCATCTCCCTGCTGGGCATCGCCAACACGCTCTCGTTGTCGGTCCACGAGCGCACCCGCGAGTCGGCGCTGCTGCGGGCGCTCGGCCTGACCAGGCCCCAGCTGCGGCGGATGCTCTCGGTCGAGGCGCTGGTCCTAGGGCTCATCGGCGCGCTGGTCGGCGTGGTGCTGGGCATCGGGTTCGGCTGGGCCGCCGCGCGGACGATGACCGAGAACGTCATCTTCCAGCTGCCGGTGCCGCAGATCCTGTCGTTCGTGGCGCTGTCCGGCCTGGCCGGGGTGCTCGCCGCGGTCCTAACCGAGGATGACGATGTCCGCTCTGGAGAGCAGATCGGCACCGCGTAGCGTGAGCAACCC
>NZ_JBEXUE010000152.1:0-20141 GCF_040614275.1 Streptosporangium sp. NPDC006013 | reverse complement strand
TCACCAGCGGCGCCGACACCGGGCTCGACGTGGCCTTCGTCTCCGGTCAGTACGCCCAGGCGCTCACTGCGACATCACCGACACCCTGCGCGAGGGCCCTAACACGCTGGTCGTGGCCGTGCGGGACGACTCCGACACCGGGCACCACTCGCGCGGCAAGCAAAAGCTGCGCCGGGGCGGCATCTGGTACACCGCCCAGTCGGGCATCTGGCAGACCGTGTGGGCCGAGTGCGTGCCCGCCGTACACGTGGAGCGGCTCACGCTCGTCCCGCACCTGGACGCCTCGTGCGTCGAGGTGACGGTGCACGCCGCCTCGGGGCGGGCCGCCGTCGATATCCTCGCCGACGGCGAGGTGGTCGCGTCCGCCGAGGCGGACGCGGGCGTGCCGGTGCGGATCCCGATCCCGGACGTCCGCCCGTGGAGTCCCGAGGACCCGTATCTGTACGACGTGTCGGTGCGTCTCGGGGCCGACGGCGTACGCGGCTACGTCGGCATGCGCTCCTTCGGTGTCGGGCGCGACGCGGACGGCGTGCCCAGGCTGCTGCTCAACGGACGCCCCTACTTCCACGCCGGGGTCCTGGACCAGGGCTACTGGCCCGACGGCCTGTACACGCCGCCCTCCGACGAGGCCATGGTCCACGACATCGAGACCATGAAGCGGCTCGGCTTCAACATGCTGCGCAAGCACATCAAGATCGAGCCGATGCGCTGGTACCACCACTGCGACCGGCTCGGCATGCTCGTCTGGCAGGACATGGTGAACGGCGGCGGCCGCTATCACCCGCTGGTGATCACCGCGCCGGTGCTGACACCGCTGCGCCTCGACGACCGCCGCCACCGGTGGTTCGGGCGCGGCGACGCCGAGGGCCGCGAGCGGTTCGCAGCCGAGCTGCGGGAGACCGTCGAGCTGCTGCGCAACGTGGTGGGCCTGGCCGTGTGGGTGCCGTTCAACGAGGGCTGGGGCCAGTTCGACGCGGCGGGCGCCGCCGGGGAGCTCGCCGCGCTCGACCCCACCCGGACGGTCGACCACGCGAGCGGGTGGCACGACCAGGGCGCGGGCGACCTGCGGAGCCTGCACGTGTACTTCCGCCGTTTCCGCCCGCCCGCCGGGCGCGACGGGCGGGCGCTGGTCCTGTCGGAGTACGGCGGCTACTCGTTGCGCGTCGAGGGCCACACCTTCAACGACCGCGAGTTCGGCTACCGCAGATGCCGTACGGCGGCGCAGCTCGGCGGCGCGTTCGCCCGGCTGCACTACCGGCAGATCGTGCCCGCCGTGCCGCACGGCCTGAGCGCGACCGTCTACACCCAGCTCTCCGACGTCGAGGACGAGCTGAACGGCCTGCTCACCTACGACCGCGAGGTGCTCAAACTCCCCGCCGACCTGGTGCGGACCGTCAACGGGCGGCTCCGGCTGGGCTGAACCCGGCCGGCGCCGGACGGCCGTCCCGGCCGGTCCCATCGGGCGGGCGGCATGGCCGGGCCTCACCAGCGCTGGCGGGCCTCCTCGGCCCAGCCGACCAGACCGTCGAGGTCGACCCATTCGCCCTCGTCGGTCCGGGCGCGGCCGGAGAAGTGGCCGAAGCACTGGTGGGTCTCGCTGCCCACCACACCCAGCTCGGTGCGCGAGATCTTCTCGTGGAACGGGTGGAAGACCACCTCCACCCCGGGACCGGTCATCCGCCAGGGCCGCATCCAGTCGCGCCGGTCGTACACCCAGGCCAGCTCGTCGCCGATCTTGTGCATCCGCCCGTCGACGAACAGCGCGTTCTCCGTCGAGCGGGTGCCGTCGGTCCACTTGCCGCCGAGCTGGATCGCCCGCCCCGGCGCGCTGCCCGCCGCCCAGTTCCAGGTGATCGAGTACGGCCAGCGGCCCCGTCCGTGGTCGAGCACCGCGAAGGAGGTCGCCTCGTCGAGGACGTGCCGGGTCCCCCCGACGGTCAGCGTGCCGCGCACCGGCCTGCCGACGTCCTTGACCGTGTACTGGAACCTCCGGGCGCTCCACGGGACGACCACGCCGAGCGACTCGTGCCCCTCCGGCAGCGGCACCTCCACGTCGAGCCGCACCCCGGGCACGGCGGCCCGCAGCGAGGTGCCCTCGGGGCGCTGGTCGATGTCGATGCGCAGGCCCGGACCGCGTACCGACGCCCGGCCCGCGCCGCTGCGGTCCGGTAGCACCGCGCCGCGTGCCAGCGGCACGACCACGTCCTTGGTGATCTCCGCGCTGGTCGCGCGGTCGAGCACGTAGACGCCGTGCACGCCCGCGTAGTCGAGCGACGAGGCCACCAGCCCGACGATGTGGCCGGGGGTGACGATGCCCCAGTACTCCCAGCGTTTGGTCCTGCCCCAGCCGCGCAGGTTCGCGCGGTGCAGCGGGCGCCTGCTCCAGCCGACCGCGTCGGGGTTGAGGCGTCCGTCGGGCAGGCACAGATCGACGGGGGCGGTGATCTCCCGCTCGTGGGTCGGCATAGCCAGAGGGTAGTGGCGCACGGCCGGGGCTCCCGCCCCGGGGCGGGCGTACGCCGCTCCGGAACGGGGCACGCGGCGCGCGGGCACCACCGGTGCGGCCTCCCCGTCGGACCGGCCGTGGCCGGTCGTCCGCCGAAGGGCCGCCGTGAGGTTCGGTGCACAACCGGGGTCGGCGGCGTTGCTGTCCCGGCGGACCTTGATCACGCGTTCCTCGGCGTAGGTCCTGATGGGGTGGATCTCTCGGGACGGCTGGGCGGCCTGGGCCGGCAGCCAGGCGGGGGGAGTAGCCGCCGCCTCGGTGGGCGACAGGGGAGAGCTGTGGTCTGGGGACCCCCTCCTGGCCCGCATCGATGCCTACCCGATGCGGTGGTCGTGCAACGAGTACAAGCGGCTACGGAGCCGGAAGAAGGCCCGGCCCGGCGGGAGAGGGGCGAGCACGGCCGTGATTCCGGTCAGCCGGTCCTGGTGGCGAACGGGCCGCCGGCGCCGAACGCGAGCCGCGCGAAGTTCTCGCCGATGCGGCGGTGTCCTGCGGGGTCAGGGTGGACCTCGTCGGGCAGCGGCAGTTCGGCGTAGTCCGTCTCGCCGTAAAGGTCGCGGCCGTCGAGGTAGTGCAGGTTCGGGTCGTCAGCCGCCCGCTGTTCGACGATCCGGGCGAGTTCGTCGCGGATGACGTTGAGCGTCAGACGCCCGGTGGCGCGTTCGGCCGGGTCGCCCGTGGCCTTGAACCGCAAGGTCCCGCCGTCGAAGTCGGGCGCGAGGGGGCCGGGGGTGTCCTCCTGGACCGGGCACAGGATGGAGGACACGACCAGCAGCGGCGTGGTCGGATGCCCATCGCGGATGGTGTCGAGGAAGCCATGGGCCGCAGGGGTGAAGGCGCGCAGGCGCATCACGTCGGTGTTGACGACATTGATGCCGATCTTGACGCTGATCAGGTCCGCGGGGGTGTCCCGCATCGCGCGGGCGGTGAACGGGTCGAGCAGCGCGCTGCCGCCGAATCCCAGATTGACCAGTTCCACTCCGCCCTGGGCGGCGGCCAGGGCCGGCCAGATGGCGGTCGGGTGGGTGGCGTTCGAGCCGTGGCTGATGGAACTGCCGTGGTGCAGCCACACCCTGCGCCTGCTGTCCGGTGCCGGCTCGACCGGGGCGTCGGTGCGCAGGGCGATCAGCTCGGTGATCTCGGTATGAGGAAGCCAGATCTCGACGTCCTTGTCACGCGCGGGCAGACCGGTGAACCGGGCGGTGCCGTGAGGTCCTTCGCGCAGTTCGACGGACTGGGCGGCCATGTCGATCGTGCGGACCTTGCCGCCGGTCACCGTGGTCTGGGCAGTGAGACGGCCGTCGACCAGCAGGTCGTATACGCCGTCCGCCGGGGTCGGGAGACCTCGGTAGGCCCTCTTGGTGGGCAGCGTGTCCAGGTCGATGATGGTGGCCCGGGTGCGGAAGGCCAACCGCACGCCGGACGACTGGGCCTCGGCCACGGCCAGTTGGTCGTCAGGGATCTGCCGACGAGCCCGAGCGGGCAGCCGGTGCGGCAGCAGGCCGTGCGCCGTGCGTTCCACGTCGAGGACGCCGCGCAGGATGTCCGCGGTGACGGGTGTGGTGATCCAGTCGTGCTCGGTGTTCATTGCCTCAGCCTGTTGATCAAGATTTTCGGATTGTTCGGATGCGCCGGTGCGCGGCGCGGCCCCCTGACGGTCAGGGGGCGGTCCAGTTCCGCAGCAGGGCGTCCAGGGAATCCACGATCCAGGACCAGGATTCCTGCGGATCGACTGCGGTATGGCTGAAGCCTCCGCCCATCTCCAGGCTGACGTAGCCATGAAAGACGCTGCCCAGCATCCGGACCGCGTGCGTCTGGTCCGGCTCCGTCAGGTCGTAGCCGCGCAGGATCGCCCGTGTCATCTGCGCATGCCTGACACCGGCGCTGGCGGCCGCCGTCTTGGGGTCGAGCCTGAGCTGGGCGGCGGCGTAGCGGCCGGGGTGCTCCCGGGCGTAGTCGCGGTAGACGTTCGCGAAGGCGGCCAGGGCGTCCTTGCCGGCGCGCCCGGCCAGGGCGGCGGCGACCCGGTCGGCGAGTTCCTCCAGGGCGAACAGGGCGATCCTGGTCTTGAGGTCCTGGGAGTTCTTCAGATGCGAGTACAGACTCGCGACCTTGACGTCGAACCGCCGGGCGAGCGCCGAGACGGTCACCTGGTCGAAGCCGACCTCGTCGGCCAGTTCAGCCCCCGCCCGGGTCAGGCGTTCCGTGGTCAGTCCTGCTCGAACCATAACCTTCCTCCCATTTGGCGAAGCCCATTATGCATTTGCCTAATGGATTTAGGCAAATTAGCCTGCCGTTCACGAAGCCGCCGAATGAGCGGGAGATCCGTACCGCGTTCGTGAACCGCACCAAGGGCGGAGCGAAGCGCCTGAGTGACCACCTGGAGCTGGTCGCCAAGTACCTGGGCTGGAAGAACCACCACGTCGGCACCGGCCTGCCGGCCGTCGACAACACTCACCGGATCGCGCAGCGCGTCGCCCCGAATCCCGCGTCGTCCACGTCGACAACGACCTGCTGGTGCTCGTGCACGCCCGTGCCCTGCTCACCCGCGGCTCCGAAGACGTCACCGACTACATCGACGCGATTTTGCACGATGCCGCCGCACTCGACACGGGCTGAGCCATGAGACAGACCACGTAGGGCCGAATGAGGCAACGGCTCCGCCCGGTCGCAGAGCCGGTCGCGAGAGGTCATACCGGGGTGGCACACGACCTTGGACATTGGGTCGATGCTCTGGTGGGGACCGCTCTACCACGATGATCACATGACTGCGACCATATTCGGCCTGTCCCTCGCAGAGCTCCTGGCCCTGGCGGCCGCCGTCGTGCTGTTGCTGGCCCGCTGGCTGCCGCCCGACGCGCGCCGACCCTCGACGCTGGCCGGTGCGGCGGTCCTCGCGGTGTCCACGGTCGCGCTGGTCGTGCTCGGGATCCGCTGGCAACTCGTACCCGTCCTCGCGGGCGGGGCCATCGCGCTGGTGTTCGCCACTCCCTTGCTGAGGCGGCGTGCCGGACGGCCCGCGCGGCGGGCTCGGTGGTGGCTGGCCCTGCCGGGGTCGGTGGCGTGCCTGGCCCTGATCCTCGCGGGCGTGGCGGCGGCGTGGGCGCTGCCCCTGCCCGTATTCCCTAAACCATCAGGCGTGTACGCCGTCGGCACCACCGTCGTGCAGTGGACCGACCCCGATCGCGCGGAAATCGCCACGTCCCGGCCCGACGACAAGCGGACGGTCGTCGTCCAGCTCTGGTATCCCGCGCAGGGCGGCCCTCTGGCCGTCCGGCGGGCGCGCTACCTCGGCCGTACGGCGCAGGAGGCGCGGCTCGTCGCCCGCGGTGAGGCCGACTACCTCGGCATTCCGGGCTTCATGCTCGACGAGCCGGCGCGCGCCCGCACGCACTCGGTGTCCGACGCCCCGGTGGCCGGCGCAGGCGGCGGCTTCCCCGTGGTGCTGTTCTCGCCCGGGCTCGGCGGCGTGCGTACCCAGAACACCGCCTGGGCCGAGGAACTGGCCAGCCGCGGGTACGTCGTGGCGGCCCTCGACCACCCGTACGACTCGGCCGTCGTCGCCCTCGCCGACGGCCGGACGATCCACACCCGGCTCGCGGCCACCGGCGACCCGGTGCAGGACGAGAGGCTCGCGGCCGGGTGGACGGCGGTCAGGGCCGCCGACCTCAGCTTCGTCCTCACCCAACTCGGCCGCCTGGACCGCGGTGAGATCCCGGGCCTGCTGACCGGGCGGCTCGACACCCGCCGGGCCGCGGCTACCGGCCATTCCCTCGGGGGTGCCGCCGCCCTGCAGGCCGCCCGCCAGGACCCCCGGTTCGCGGCCGTCATCGACCTGGACGGCTTCCCCCGCGATCCCGCACCGCGATCGTTCCACCAGCCTGTGCTCGCGCTCACCCACGACGTCAAGCCGGGCGAGAATCCGGACTACATCCCCCGCCTCACACGGGTGCTCCGGCTCAGCACGGCGACGGGCTACCGGCTCACCGTCCCCGGCGCGGCACACCTCACCTTCACCGACGCCCCGCTCTACCTGCCGCCCCTGCCCGCGCTCGTCGGCTCCCTAGGCCGAACCGCCGGGCCGCGGCTCACCGCGGCGGCCACCGCTGCCTTCCTGGACGCCACACTCCGCGGCAAACCTGGCGACCTGGCCGCGGCCCTATCCAGGTACGGCCACCTGACCGTCCAGTAGGAGCAGCGCCGTCGGCTGAGGCAACTCGGGGACCCGATGGTCCAGAACTCCCGAAGCCCCGGCGAGGGGCAAGGCAGGGGATCGTTGCGGTCAGCCAGTGGGCAGTCCGACGCGAGCGGTCTGAGCGCCGGCCTCGAGTTGCGGGCGCGGGCGTGGCGGATCTGCTCGGCAGAGGTTTCCCCCCGGTCCACGAGCACCCTGCGGGTCGAGCGGCAGGAGGACCGCTCGATGGTGACGCCGACTCGACGCGCCATGGTCGAGGCGCTCCTCAGTTATTAATCTACATTGTAAAGGTGCCCGTTCGGTTTCACCATAAAAATCCACAACGACATACCACCGAGGTGGCGACAGGCTTTTCCGGAGTACCGCAGGCCGATGCTTTCGCCTTTGACCCTCCTGGCAGCGGCTGGAGCACCTGCAGCGCACTACTGGCCGCGCCGCCACAGCGTGACCAGGACCTGTATCGCGTGTGAGGTGGAACGAGCGAGGTCTCCGGTAGGTGATCCCAGTGGTAACGACGCGGGAAACAACGGATACGCAGGTCAGCGGCCCACCTTCCAAGCTGTGTCCGAAGCTCCTTAAGGGAGCTCTGACCTGCGTATCCGTTGAAAATCTCGCCGATACCACCGGGACCTCTCCCCGGTTCACCCGTACGGGGCAAGCGCCCTCGGTCCCCGCGGGCCTCTGCTACACGTTCCTGCGCACACCCTTGGCGAGCTCGGCCGTGAGCGTCCGGACCGCCGCGAGCCCGGCCGCCTCGTCGGGTGCGTCGAGCATCGCCTTGACGAAGGCGGAACCGACGATCACACCGTCCGCGAAGCCCGCGACCTCGGCGGCCTGCTCGGCGTTGGAGATGCCGATGCCGACGCAGACCGGGAGTTCGGTGGTCGCCCTGGTGCGTCGCACCAGGGCGACCGCGGCCTCTCCGACGGAGGCGCGGGTGCCGGTGACCCCCATCAGCGAGGCGGCGTACACGAATCCCGAACCGGCCGCGGTGATCTCCTTCAGCCGCTTGTCCTTGCTGCTCGGCGCGACGACGAAGACGGTGGCCAGGCCTTGCTTCTCGGCGTGCTCGCGCCAGGTCGCGGATTCCTGGACGGGCAGGTCGGACAGGATGCAGCCCGCGCCGCCGGCCTCGGCGAGTTCGGTGGTGAAGCGTTCGATGCCGTAGCGGTCGATCGGGTTCCAGTACGTCATCACCAGGACGGGCTTGCCCGTGGCGGCGTGTGCCTCGCGGACGGTGCGCATCACGTCGGCGATCTTGAGGCCGCCGCGCAGGGCGATGTCGTCGGCGGTCTGGACGACCGGTCCGTCGAGCACCGGGTCGCTGTGCGGCAGGCCGACCTCGACGACGTCCGCGCCGGATTCGAGGACCGCCTTGACCGCCTCGATGCCACCGTCGACGGTCGGGAAGCCGGCCGGGAAGTAGGCGATGAGCGCAGCGCGGCCCTCGGACCTGGCCTGGGCGAGGGTGTCGCTCAACAGCTGGATATTGCCACTCACTTCGACTCTCCTTCGGCGGCGTCGTACAGCCCGAAGTAACGGGCGGCCGTGTCCATGTCCTTGTCGCCGCGCCCGGACAGGTTGACGATGATCAGCCCGTCCTTACCGAGCTCCTTGCCGACTTCGAGGGCCCCGGCGAGCGCATGCGCGCTCTCGATCGCCGGGATGATGCCCTCGGTCCGCGAAAGCAGCCGAAACGCCCGCATCGCCTCATCGTCGGTGACCGGACGGTACTCGGCGCGGCCGATGTCCCTCAGATACGCGTGCTCGGGCCCGATGCCCGGATAGTCCAGACCGGCCGAGATCGAGCAGGGCTCGGTGATCTGGCCCTCCTCGTCCTGCAGGACATACGACCGCGAACCGTGCAGGATGCCCGGCTCGCCCGCGGACAGCGAGGCCGCGTGCTCACCGCTCTCCACGCCGTGCCCGGCGGCCTCGCAGCCGATGAGACGTACGCCGCTGTCGGGAAGGAAGCCGTGGAAGAGACCGAGTGCGTTCGACCCGCCGCCGACGCAGGCGATGGCCGCGTCCGGCATCCGCCCGGCCCGCTCCAGGATCTGGCGGCGGGCCTCTATGCCGATGACGCGGTGAAAGTCGCGCACCATGCCCGGGAAGGGATGCGGTCCCGCAGCCGTGCCGAAGACGTAGTGCGTCCGGTCGACGTTCGCGACCCAGTCCCTGAACGCCTCATTGATGGCGTCCTTGAGTGTGCGGGAACCGGACTTGACCGGGATGACCTCGGCGCCGAGCATCCGCATCCGGGCGACGTTGAGCGCCTGCCGCTCGGTGTCGATCTCGCCCATGTAGACGGTGCATTCGAGACCGAACAGCGCACAGGCCGTCGCGGTGGCGACGCCGTGCGAGCCGGCGCCGGTCTCCGCGATGACCCGGGGCTTGCCCATCCGTTTGGTGAGCAGGGTCTGCCCGAGCACATTGTTGATCTTGTGTGAGCCGGTGTGGTTCAGGTCCTCCCGCTTGAGGAAGACCCGCCCACCGCCGGCGTGCTCGGCGAATCGCGGTACCTCGGTGAGCGCACTCGGGCGCCCGGTGTAGTTGACGAGCAGATCCTCGAACTCCGCGACGAACGCGGGGTCGGCCTTGGCCTTCTCGTATTCGACGGCGACTTCGTCCACGGCGGCGACCAGGGCCTCCGGGATGAACTTGCCGCCGAACGCACCGAAATACCCTTCGGTGCTGGGGACTTGACCCTCCGGGGCCGGGATAAAGAATTCACTGAACATGCGACATGCTCCTACGCCGGGGCATACGCCCCGGATGTCTGGCTTGTGATGGTCACGGAACACGTATCCGCGCGGCGGGGTGGACGGGTCTTTTCCCCCGCCCCTTCCTGAAAGGCATGAGCCCACAAGCAGCCCGGCCGGCGTCTGAGGCCACTGCCGAAGGGCATGCCTGGAGAGCTGGGGCAGCGTCCCCAGTTTCGGGAAGGGCAGGGTGGGGGAGAAGAAATCCCCTCAGACACCCCGCGCAATGCGCGGCGCGCAAGGCCATCGCATCCCGTTGACCTGACCAGGATCGGAGCCGATCACGTACCGCACCCGGCGGCCGTGCACGCGCCGCGCAGGCGCCCGGCAGCCGCGAGGGCGGCAGCCGGCGGCAAGGCGGGCGGCAATGGGCACGACTGAAGTCTAACTCCTCTGGACCGGCTCCATCCGCTCCGTCGCTTAGACGGCCCCGTTCCCGCCGCGTCCGCCCAGAGGGGCGGGCGCGGTGTCATGGTCTATCCGCGGTGTTCCGGCTCATTGTGAATTCAGGGCGGTCCTCAGCACTCCGGGAGCCTGGAGCAGGGACGGTCCGTACCAGGTCAGGTGCCGGCCACTGACCAGCGCGGCCGGTATCGAGGGGAAGAAGCCGGGACCGTCGCGTTCGGTGAAACGGTAGGGCTCGTCGGGCAGGACGACGAGGTCGGCTCCCGCCGCCAGCAGTTCGGCCAGGGCGACCTTCGGGTAGCGCTCGGGATGGTCGACGTAGAGGTTGTGAATGCCCAGCTTGAGCAGCACATCGCCCGCGAAGGTGTCGCGGCCGAGGACCATCCAGGGTTTACGCCAGATGGGGATCACCGCCCTCCGCGCCTCGCCGACCGGAGGAGCCGACCACGCTCGCTCCGCGGCGGTGAGCCAATCCGGCTCGGGCAGGGCACAGGCGATCGTGAGCATCCGCCGCAGGGAGGCGAAGGCCTCCTCCAGGGTGCGGATCCTGGTCACCCAGACCGACACCCCGGCCGAGCGCAGCGCCTCCAGGTCTGCGGCGCGGTTCTCCTCCTCGTTGGCCAGCACGAGGTCCGGCCGCAGCCCGGCGACCGCGGCCAGGTCGGGGTTCTTGGTACCCCCGATCCGCCGCACCGCCAGGCCTGCCGGGTGGGTGCACCAATCCGTCGCGCCGACCAGCAGTTCGGGGGCGGTCTCGGCAAGCGACTCGGTGAGCGAGGGCACGAGCGACACCACGCGGCATACGTCGCCGCGCGGCGCGAGAGGAGCGCCGAGATCGTCGAACATCACCGATGTCCTCCGTTTACGAAAGCGGAACCGACCCGACCTCCAGCGAGCGCCTGAAAGAAGTCACCTTACCGCGACATATCCGGATGGGTGCGCGCAGTGGCGATCGAACAGGCGACCGCACGGACGACCGGGGGCGTGTGCCGCCTCCCGCGCGCTCGCGTCGTGCCCCTGTCCACCGGCCCGGCCGCCCACGACGCGGCGGGCATCACCCCAGCTCGGCCTGGGTCTACCGGATCTCGCTGACCAACGGATGTCCGCGTCGTTCTGTGGCCGAACGGCGACTGGCTGACCGTCGTGGTCGAGAACGGCCCGCCGACGCCGTCCCACGTGCCTCTGGCCGGTTCCGGGCTCGGCCTGATCGGCATGCGTGAGCGCGCCGCTCTGTTCGGCGGCACCCTGCGGGCGGGTCCCCGCGACGACCGCTGCCCCTCGCCCAGGGTGACGAACGGGAGTGGTGGCATGGTCCCGCTCTTCACGGAAGCCGGGTACCTCAGTGGTGTGGTCGCCGACCGTGAACGGTCAGCCGCGCACTCAACTAGGGCCGGAGTGGGCGACGGCGGTGACCCGCGTTTCGGGTTCGGGCACCCGCACGGCCTTGACCAGCTCGGTGCTGGACAGCTACATCTACGGGTTCACGCTCCAGGAGCTCAGCCTGCCCTTCACATCATCCGTTGGCCTCGAGGACGTGGCGGGCTCGATCCTGAAGCGGCTGCCCCGCGACGAGTTCCCGCACCTCGCCGAGATGATCGCCGACCGCGCCCTGAAACCTGGTTACGCGTACACCGAGGAGTTCGACGTCGGACTCGACCTGATCCTCGACGGACTGCAGCGACAGCGCGAAAGCCGGCGGTAACCCGTCAGCGGATCAGGGGGATGAGCGGCATCGAGGACCTCGAGAACTCCGAGCCCGGCGACCGGCGCATCGGCGGCCGGCCGCTGACCGCCCGCGAGTTGCGTGCGATCCTCGACGTGGAGCCGGAGGACCTCCGGCGCCGGCACCGCGCCCAGGAGCAGGACTTCAAACCACTCTCGCCACAGCTTTAAGATCGCTAGCCGGGGGACCTGGAGAGCTGCGGCGCCTACCTCAGCCGGGCGCTGTTCGTCCGCGATGGGATTGACTGGACGTCCATGCCGGCGCGATACACCGGCGGGCCGTCCAGCGTGCGAATGTGGGGAGCGTCACGAATGCGGATCGGAGTCTCCGGAGCGCACGGTACCGGGAAGACGACTCTCGTCGAGGAGCTGTGTGCGCGCCTCGCCGGCCACACACCAGTCGATGAGCCATACGTTCTGCTTGAGGAGGAAGGCTACGAGTTTGATTTTCCCCCATCGCCAGATGATTACCGGGCGCAGCTCACGCGATCCTTGCTTGAGCTGAGTTCACCCGCTACCAGGATTGTTTTCGATCGCACGCCGGTGGATTTTCTGGCCTACCTTGCCGTGCAGGGAGTCAACATCGAAACCGAGGCTGATCCCGCTGCCCTGCGGTCAGTTCTGGCAAGCCTGGATCTGCTGATAATGGTGCCGATCACGTACGACACCGAACAGGTGCTGCCTCGCCCGGAGATGCTCCGGCTCCGCCAGGCGGTGAACGACACACTGCTGGATCTGGTGTACAGCGACCCGCTGCAGGTGTTGGGCGATGTCCCAGTGATCGAGTTGACGGGTCCACTTGATGAGCGGCCTGAAGTCGTCCTGGCTGCGCTCCCCGACCATGGCCGGCCGACCGGCTGACCTCGCCCGCTTCGCTGGTGTACGTGCAAGTGCGGGAGCGCCTGGGCAGGAGGGCTACCGCCAAGCCTCCGGAGCCGGCATCAAAATCCACCGGCTCCGCCACGCCGCAGGCCAACATCCTCTTCTGCCGCCTGCCCCAGCAGGTCACCGAAGGACTCCTCCGCACGAGTGACCTCGCCTACGCCGCCTGGCTGGGGCTGCTCGGCGCCGACATCACTGTCGGGGCTCGGGCTTGGGCCTCCTCGCCGGCCGAGTGCGCCGATCGGCCGGTTCAGCGGACTCGGTCGTAGACCATGGCGATCTCGCCCAGCTCGCCGGTCTCCTGGTGTGTGAGCGTCCACTTCGACGCCGGCAGGCCGTCGTCGAACAGTCGCTGCCCACCCCCGGCGATCTCGGGGAAGATCATGAGGTACAACCGGTCGAGCAGGTCTGCCGAGAGGAGCGCCTTGATGACGCTCGCGCTGCTGTTGACGAGGATGTCGCCCTCACCGGTGGCCTTGAGTTCGGCGACGACGTCCGCGGCGGGGGCGTTCACCACGCGGGTGCGTTCCCACGGCGCTTCGGTCAAGGTGGTCGACAAGACCACCTTTTCCGCGTCGACCAGCCACTTCGCGTATCCGCGATCACGCGGATCGGCGTTCTCGTCTTCGGCGACCGACGGCCAGTACCCCATGAATCCCTCGGCATTGAGCCGGCCGAGCAGCGCCGTCGTCGCGCCCTCCCAGATACGGGTCATGTGGTCTCGCGCGACCTCGGTGGTCACATACGGGGCGAACGCCCCGAAATCGCTGGGCCCGCCGGGACCGTTGTAACGCCCGTCGAGGGTGAGGCTCAGGTTCGCGGTCACCCTGCGGCCGGTCGAGTTGGTCATTGCGTGCTCCTTGTGTCGGTGTCGTGCCCGGTGTCGTCGGTGCTGTCGGAATCCGCGGCGAGAGTCGCCGTGAGCTTGTCGAGGCTCTGGCCGAAGCCGATCTCGATGCCTGCGATGAAGTCCGCGGAGTCGACTGTGCTGTCGGTGATCCGGAAGTGGACGTCGAGATCTGTGCCGGTATCGGTGGGCCGGAGGCCCAGGTCGAGATGGGCGGTGAAGGCGAGACCGCCGTCGGGAAGCAGCGGGGAGAGCCGGTAGGCGAGGCGCTCACCGGGGCGTACGTCGTCGACGACCCCCTGCGCGCGCCCGGCGAGCAGGTCGGAGCCGTCGGCGTCCTCGGCATCGCGGTACTCATGGACGATCCGCCCACCCGGCCGCGCCTCGAAGACGAGCTCGGAGACGCGCAGGTCGTCGGGCGTCCACCAGCGGGCGAGCAGGGGGGCCTCGGTCAGGTGGCGCCAGACCAGCTCGGGGCGCCCCGTCAGCGACCGGAGGAACCTGAACGAGCGGTCGTCGGCCCACCCCGGCTCCTTCGCGGCGAGCCGCTCTGTGTGGAGGCTGAGCCCGTAGCGGTCGTAGGTCTCGCGCGAGCCACCGGCCTGGTCCGCGGTGTCGGCGAGCCGGCTGAGCGCAGCCGCCAACTCCCGCAGAGGACCGGGTTGGAGCGCGTAGATGCGGCGCTGGCCGGTGCGCTGGGAGGTGACGACGCCGGCGCGCTCAAGGGCCTGCAGGTGCTTGGTCGTCTGCGGCTGGCGCGCCTCGGCGAGCCTGGCGAGGACACCGACCGGGCGGGGCCGCTCGGCCAGCAGGCTCACGAGCCGCCAGCGGGCCGGGTCGGCCAGTGCGGTGAGGAGTGCGTCCATGGAAAAAGTATTCTCCATGGAGAATGTTCGTGTCAAGGAATATCTATCGCCGAAGCCGAACGGCTCGAGCGGGCCCGGTCGGCCGCGGTGGTGATCGTGCCGCATGGGACTGGACAGTTGACCAGCTTCCAATACATGGGTATAGCATGCCGGACATGCGACCAATATCTGAAGGGGATCTGACGGCGCGCGCCCGCATCCGCGATGTCGCGATGGCCTTGTTCGCCGAGCAGGGAGTCAAGGCCACCACGATCCGCGGGATCGCCGAAGCGGCCGGCGTCTCGCCCGGCCTGGTGCAGCACCATTTCGGCACCAAGGAGGAGCTGAGACAGGCTTGCGACGCCTATGTCCTCAGTTATGTTCGCGAGCAGGTCGGCGTGGGCGTCACCGGAGGCAACCTGGAAAGGCCGGAATTCATCGAGACCGTCCATCGGACCGCGCCGCCGCTGATGAAATACCTCGGCCGGGCGCTCGTGGACGGCTCGCCCGGAGCCGCCGCCATGTTCGACGAGCTCGTGAGCGTGACAGAGGACAATCTGGCCCGCGGCGACCACTCCGAGGCCGACCACCGCGCCCGCGCGACCCTGCTGACGGCGATGAAGCTGGGCATCACCGTGCTGCACGAGCATGTTTCCCGTGCGCTCGGCACGGACCTTTACGCCCCGCAGGGCGCGCTGCGCGTCGGCAAGGCCCAGCTCGACCTGATCAGACCGGAATTCCTCGGCCGCGAACTGTTCGAGCGGGCGCGGACGGGCCTGGAGAAGTTCGAGGGACAACAGTGAACGCCGCAGTGCGCACAGACGGCCTGATCAAGACCTTCGGCCAGACCAGGGCCCTGGCCGGGCTCGACCTCACCGTCAAGACGGGCGAGGTGCACGGCTTCCTCGGCCCCAACGGCGCGGGCAAAACCACCACGATCCGTATCCTGCTGGGCCAGATGCGCGCCGACGGCGGCCGGGTCGAGTTACTCGGCGGCGATCCCTGGCAGGACGCCACAGAACTGCACCGAAGGCTTGCCTACGTGCCCGGCGACGTCACGCTGTGGCCGTCGCTGACCGGCGGCGAGGTCATCGACCTGCTGGGCAGGGTACGCGGCGGCCTCGACCCCGGGCGACGCGCCGAGCTGCTAGAGCGCTTCGAGCTCGACCCGCGCAAGAAATGCCGCACCTACTCCAAAGGCAACCGGCAGAAGGTGGCGCTGGTGGCCGCTTTCGCCTCCGACGTGGAGCTGCTGGTGCTCGACGAGCCGACCTCAGGCCTTGACCCGCTGATGGAGACGCTCTTCAACGAGTGCGTCCTGCAAGAGAAGCGCAGCGGCCGCACCGTGCTGCTGTCCAGCCACATCTTGTCGGAGGTGGAGGCGTTGTGCGACCGTGTGAGCATCATCCGCGCCGGCCGTACCGTCGAATCCGGCAGCCTGGCCGACCTGCGTCATCTCACCCGTACCTCGGTGAGAGCCGAGCTGATCGGGCCCGCGCCCGGCCTGGCCACGCTGTCCGGCGTGCACGACCTCGCCGTGGACGGCACCCGGTTGCGCTGCCAGGTGGACGGCGACGCGCTCACGCCGGTGCTCGCCGAACTGGCCCGGGCCGGCGTGCGCACGCTTACCACCCACCCGCCGACGCTGGAGGAGCTGTTCCTGCGCCACTACGAGGGAGCCACGAGATGACCGGCACCTGGACACTGATCCGGCTCATCGTGCGCAGGGATCGCGTGCCGCTCCTGGTGTGGATCGCGATCAGCGCGGTGCTGCCGGCCGGCATCGCCTCCTCCACCACGGCCCTGTACACCGACCAGGCCGCCCGCGACTCCTTCGCGGCGGCCTCAATGAGCAATCCCGCGCAGTTGGCCACCCGCGGCCCCATCTACGACGCGAGCGTCGGTGGCCTGACCGCCTGGACGCTCGGCTCGTCCCTCGCGCTGATCGGCGGGCTGATCAGCATCCTGGTGATGATCAGGCACACCAGGGGTGAGGAGGAGACCGGCCGGCGGGAGCTGCTTTCCTCGGGCGTCGTCGGCCGCCACGCCCCGCTGGCCGCCGCACTCGCGGTCGTGCTCACCGCCAACCTGCTGCTGGGCCTGCTGGCGGTACCCGCCCTGGTCGGCAACGGTCTGCCCGCGGGCTCCTCCCTGCTGTTCGGGCTCTCCATCGCAGCGGGCGGCTGGGCGTTCGCGGCCGTGGCCGCCGTCACCGCGCAGCTCACCGCCGCATCCGGTACAGCACGCGGCATCGCGATCGCCACCGGCGGCCTGCTGTTCGCGCTGCGTTCGCTGGCCGACGCCGGCGGCATCCCATGGCTGGCGTGGCTGTCGCCGTTCGGCTGGGTCCGGCTGACCAAGCCCTACGCCGGCGATCAGTGGTGGGTGCTGGGGCTGATCGCGGTGTTCGTCGCCGCTCTGGCCGCGGCCGCGTTCGCGTTGTCCACGCGGCGTGACGTGGCCGGCGGCCTGGTTCCCGCTCGCCCCGGACCTGCTGCCGGGGCGCTGTCGGGCTCGTTCGGCCTGGCCGCTCGCCTGCACCGGGGCACGCTCGCGGGCTTCGCGATCGGTTTCGGCCTGATGGGCGCGCTGCTCGGCGTGGCGGCGCGCGGGCTGGACACCCAGTTGGACACGCCGCAGTTCCGGGAGCTGGCCGCGACCGTCGGCGGCGCCGACGCCCGCATCTCGGATGTGTTCTTCACCTTCGTGATGTACGTGCTCAGCCAGCTCGTCGCCGCAGCGGCGCTGGTGTCGGCGCTGCGGGCCCGTGGGGAGGAGGCGGCGGGCCGGGCGGAGCTGTTGCTGTCCACCCCGGTCGACCGGCTGCGTTGGGGGTTGAGCCACCTGACGTTCGCCATCGCGGGCCCCGCGCTGCTGCTGGCCGCGCTGGGTGCGGCGGCGGGTCTCAGCTACGACGGCGACATGGCCCGCGTCACCGCGGCCACGCTGGCCTACCTCCCCGCTGTCTGGACCGTGGTCGGGATCACGACGCTGCTGTTCGGCGTGCTGCCCCGGCTGGCGACCGCCGTGAGCTGGACCGTGCTCGGCCTCTTCCTGCTCGTGGACCTGCTGGCGGAGTTCAAGCTGGCCGGCGGATTCGTCCTGGAGCTGTCGCCGTTCGTGCATGTACCGGCGATGCTGCTGGGCGGCGCCTCGTCACCGGTGGTGCCGCTGCTTGGACTGACTGTGGTGGCGGGGGCCTTGACGGCGGCGGGGCTGGCGTTCCTGCGCCGCCGCGACCTGGCGCCTTCCACCTGAAGCCGTTCCTGGCGCACCGGGCAGGCCGAACGCATGACCAAAGATGCCGGCGTCAAGGGCGTTCACCTGCCCTGGCCCAGTCCACTTCTCCGGTGCCGTTGAGCGGAGCCCGAGATCAGCACCTTCACGAAAAGGGCTTCCGCCGCGACGATCAGAGGTTGAGGCAAACTCATCCGGAGAAGGAGGCGTGATGTCGCATCTCTGGCGCGGCTGGTGTTTACTCCGCCCTGGCGTCCTGCTGTACGGCGGAACCATCGGTACGACCCAGCTGCACGCACACCATGCGGTCCACCTGATCGTCTCCGCAGAGCCCTTCACCGTGGCCGATGCCCATGGCCGGCGGCTGACCACCCGGACCGCGGTCATTCCCCCCGACACCGGCCACGCCATACTCATGGGAGCTCGCGGGGCCCTGCTGGCTCAACTCGAACCCGGCAGTTCGCCAGGCCGTTCCCTTCTCACTCATTCGGGTGCGGGGGTCAACGCCTCGACCTGGGGTCCACCCTTCCCCCACCTCACGCAGGCCGGCCCGAGCCCGAGACACCGCCAGGTGGCGGCGCCGCTCACGTTCACGAAACCCCCGAACGGCCACGAACACTCCGTCGAGGCCGCGGCCGCCCTGAAGATCGTCGAGAACTGGACGGGCCAACGTAGTGCCGAAGAAATCCCGATTCACCCGGCGGTGGAGATGGCGATAGCCGTGATCCCCACTCTCCTGGTCGAGGGGCCGGTGCGTCTTGGCGTGGTTGCGGCCGCGGTGCACCTGTCTCCAAGCCGGTTGGCGCATCTGTTCAGCGCACAGGTAGGGATTCCACTGCGACCCTATGTGCGCTGGCAGCGCATTCAGCATGCGATCAGGCTGGTAGCCGCAGGAGAGACGTTGACGATGGCCGCCCACAGCGCCGGATTCACCGACGGGTCACATTTCACCCGGGTCTTCAGGCACAACTTCGGGACCGCACCCTCCACACTGGCCGCCGCCATCGACTGGCTGCCCTGAATCGACACGTTCGTACAAGCCCTGACCGCATCGGCGCCGCATCCTTGGGACGTACGAACGTCTCCCGAGACGCAGCCAGGGCAGGTATTCGAACCCCCGAGGAAAAGGTCGCGATGCTCAATCTGTCGATCATTCTGGAAGACAGCGCCCGCAATGCTCCAGACCGCACCGCCCTGGTCTTCGGCGACCTGCGTCTGCCGTACTCCATGGTGAACTCCATCGCGAACCAGGTGGCCAACCTCCTGATGGCCAGGGGAATCGGCAAGGGCGACAAGGTCGCACTGCTCTGCCCGAACCTGCCCTACTTCCCCTTCGTCTACTTCGGCATCCTCAAGGCCGGGGCGACCGTGGTCCCGCTCAATGTGCTGCTGCAGCCGCGCGAGATCGCCTACCACCTGACCGACAGCGACGCCAAGGCGCTCTTCTGCTTCGAGGGCTCCGAGCTGCCCATGGGCGCGCGCGGGCGGGAGGCCTTCGACGCCGCCGAGGGCTGCGAGCTCTTCTTCGTCCTGCCCGCCACGCCGCTGGCCACCGAGTCGGAGCACGGCGAATCGTTCTGGGCGGCGCTGGGCGGCATGTCCGGGGAGTTCGAGACGGTGCAGACCGAGCCGGACGACACCGCGGCCATCCTCTACACCTCTGGCACCACCGGTCAGCCCAAGGGCGCCGTGCTGACCCACATGAACATGCTGACCAACACCATCGTCAGCGACGAGATGTTTCCCACCGACCCCGAGGGCGACGTCTCATTCGCCGTGCTGCCGCTCTTCCACTCCTTCGGCCAGACCGCAGTCATGAATGTGAGCGTGCGCCGCCGCGCTACCCTCGTGCTCCAGCCGCGCTTCGAGCCCGGCGAGGCGCTGGAGCTCATGCGCAGGGAGAAGGTGACGATGTTCGCCGGGGTGCCGACGATGTTCTGGGCGCTGCTGTCGAAGATCCACGCCGATGGGGCCGAGGCGCCCTCGACGCTGCGGGTGGCGGTGGCGGGTGGGGCCTCCTGCCCGATCGAGGTGCTCAAGGACTTCGAGGGCACCTTCGGCATCCCGATCCTGGAGGGCTACGGCCTGTCGGAGACCTCCCCGGTGGCCAGCTTCAACCAGCTCGGGCGGCCCACCAAGCCCGGCACCATCGGCTTCCCCGTCTGGGGCGTGCAGATGCGGCTGGTGGACGACGGCTGGAACACCATCGAGGGCGAGGGGCCCGGCGAGATCGCCATCTGCGGGCACAACGTCATGAAGGGCTACTACGGGCGGCCCGAGGCCACCGAGGAGGTCATGCGGGACGGCTGGTTCCGCACCGGCGACATCGCCACTCGTGACGAAGACGGCTACTACGCCATCGTCGACCGCACGAAGGACATGATCATCCGGGGCGGCTTCAACGTCTACCCGCGCGAGCTGGAGGAGGTGCTGATGACGCACCCGGCGGTCTCGCTGGTGGCGGTGGTCGGTGTGCCCCACGACTCGCACGGCGAGGAGGTCAAGGCTTACGTCATCCCGGTGCCGGGCGCGACGGTGAGCGAGGACGAGCTCGTCGCCTGGTGCAAGGAGAACATGGCGGCCTACAAGTACCCGCGGATCATCGAGTTCCGCGAGAGCCTGCCGATGACGGCGACCGGCAAGATCCTCAAGCGCGAGCTGCGCTAGGTGTACTCAGCCATCAGGTCGGTGCCACACCGTAGCCGGTAGTTGATCAATACGCAGACCTCCGGATGTGGTG